>NZ_JBWPXA010000002.1:0-280116 GCF_056746795.1 Gardnerella sialicivorans subsp. sialicivorans | reverse complement strand
ATAACAAGTAATTCAGTGTGCTAATTAATGTTGATCAGTTTTAATAATTGAATAGTTAGATGCTGGATAGTAGAAAGCCTCACTTCGTGATAGTTCCTCGCGGAGTGAGGCTTTCTGCTATTGTGATTGGATTATGCGTTTATTTTATGAAGTCGCAGATATTTTTAGATGGGAATAAGAGGGCTTCTGTGATTTTTGCGAATCATTATTTGATTCCTCATGGTAAAGGCTTGTTGGTTATTCTAGAAAATAATGTTTCTGAGTTTAAGAAGTTGCTTGTTGGGTATTATGAAGGTGAGTGTAAGACTAAATAATCTTGTTAGAAAGAAAAAATTTGTGTTAGTTTGAAAGATTTAATAAAATACTCTCATTGGTGTAGCATACGCAAATAACAGTACCCGACGCGCCTCTTAACAATGCGGACCCAATCGGGTCTTTTGATTTTGGCCTATAAGTCGATATTTAACAAGGGAGTTGTTTAAGTGGCAAATAATGTTAAGGCTGTTGCTTCTTGCATGGTGGATGCGTTAAATGGTACGAGTGTTTTAGAAGGAGAAATTACCAAGGGTGCATGTCTTGAAGTAGTTTGTGAGAATGGCGTGGCTGAAGTTTGTGATAAGCATAA
This sequence comes from Gardnerella sialicivorans subsp. sialicivorans, assembly GCF_056746795.1. Classification (NCBI taxonomy): domain Bacteria; kingdom Bacillati; phylum Actinomycetota; class Actinomycetes; order Bifidobacteriales; family Bifidobacteriaceae; genus Gardnerella; species Gardnerella sialicivorans. The sequence continues at coordinate 279,491 of NZ_JBWPXA010000002.1, read as the reverse complement.
AGCTAATCTTAGTTGTAATAATTTTGGGCGCAAAACAGGTGGATGTGCTCACTATGCTGTGCATTGTTTGAATGGAAAAGCTGTAGTGAAGTAATACTGTTGTGGTGTTTTATGTCCGCTACTTTGACCAATCGCACGAAATATAGTTTGGCATATTCTAAAAATGCTTAGGAATGTTGGAGTATTCGGCTTGGTGGTTTTTAATCCAAGTGTAAAGGTCATTTTCATTTGCCTCGCCTGATGTAACTTTGAGAATAAAAAAAAGTTTCGTATTGGGGATAAGGAATTTACGCAAGTTTGTAAGTTGCGTGATAAGTAGTAAATGAGCGGGTTAGGTCTGATTTTAATATTTTTTCTCATAATATTTGTTGATAAAAAACATGATTAATGGAGAAAAGGCAATCGAAATAGCTAGAAGAGCAGCTGGCAAATATGCTTTTGTTATAAATGCAATTATGGCAATTATTCCCATTAGGTGCATTAGTATGAATGCCATTGTTGCATTTACTTTATCTTTGATTTTCTCGTTTCTTTCATCGTTCACATTTATTTTGTAGTTGTGGTCTTTTTCCATCATCTTATAGTGCATGATTTTTACGTGTGAAAGTGAGATAATTGCAACAAAAACAACTGACAGTGCAATTTCTACGGATTCGTTCAGTTTAAGAGTGAGTGCAAGAATTAATCCGCAAATTCCTATTACATATCCTATGTACCAAAAATTCTGGGTTTTTTTGTTTTTCATTTTTTATCTTCCTCGTAGATAAATATTTCTTCGATTGTTAAATTAAAGTACTTAGCAATTTTGTATGCCAATATGATTGACGGGTTGTATCTTCCATTTTCCAAAGAACCGACTGTTTGTCTTGATACTTCGAGTGCGTCAGCAAGTTCTTCCTGGGTTATGCCTTTTTCTTTTCTAATTTGTTCAAGTCTATTTTTCACATTACATTCTCCTTCCTAATGGAAAGCTAGCTTTACATATAAGATAATCGTTTCGAGAGCAAATGTCAAGTTTGCTTTCCGTTGTATTTAATAAAGATGTGGCGAATTATGAGCCGCTTTGCAGAGATATTTATTCCAGGTTCTCAGATTAACGCCAGTGTAGATCTTTTAGATTGTGCTTTCTCAAATAAGATCATAGATGAACAATTGAATCAATTTTTTTAGATACAAGTATATCCAAGATATACATACTCCTAATGCAGCAAATGCACATGGTAATATTTCTTTATGTAGTAAAACAAAAACCGCACATGTGTGAATTAATCCACGTTCATGTGCGGCTTTTGCTATTTATTACTGATTAATCAAATCAGGCGTTTACGCGATCGATGCCAGACTGTACGTCTGCAATCACGGAATCCCAAGACTTGATGAAGGCGGCAACACCGTCGGCCTCAAGCTTGTCGGTAACGTCCTTAATGTTAATGCCAAGCTCAGCAAGCTTGTTCATAACAGCGTGGCTCTCTTCGTAAGTGCCCTTAATAGAAGCAGCACCGTTGCCGTGATCAGCAAGAGCGTTCAAAGTCTTCTCTGGCATGGTGTTAACAACATGCTCAGCAACCAACTCGTCAACGTACTTGCAATCGGAGTAAGCTGCGTTCTTGGTGCCAGTAGAAGCCCAAAGTGGACGCTGCTTCTTAGCGCCCTTGGCCTCAAGCTCAGCCCAACGTGGGTCAGCTGCGAACTTCTTCTCGAAGAGTTCGTAAGCCAAGCGAGCGTTAGCAACAGCAGCCTTGCCTTCAAGAGCCTTAGCTTCTTCAGAACCGTTAGCTTCGAGGAGCTTGTCAACAGCGGTATCAACGCGGGAGACGAAGAAGGAAGCTACGGAACCAATGTGCTTCAAGTCGTGGCCGTTAGCAGCAGCTTGAGCGATACCTTCGATGAAGGCGTCGATAACCTGCTCGTAACGCTCGAGGGAGAAGATCAAGGTTACGTTCACGGAAATACCCTTAGCAAGGGTAGCGGTGATAGCTGGAAGACCTTCCAAAGTTGCAGGAATCTTGATCATAACGTTTGGACGATCAACCTTTGCCCAAAGCTCTTCCGCCTGCTTCTCAGTGTTAGCAGTATCGTGAGCCAAGCGTGGGTCAACCTCGATGGAGACGCGGCCGTCGACGAAGTCGGTCTTTTCTGCAATCTCACGGAAGATATCAGTTGCGTTACGAACGTCGGTAGTGGTCAACTCGCGAATAGCGGTCTCAACGTCAACCTTGCCAAGCTCCTTAAGCTGTGCGTCGTATGGGCCAACCTGGCTCAAAGCCTTCTGGAAGATAGATGGGTTGGTAGTAACACCAACAACATTCTTGTTAGCAATCAAATCCTGCAAAGAGCCAGACTCAATGCGGGTACGGGACAAATCGTCCAACCAAATAGAAACGCCGGAATCGCTAGTGCGCTGCGTTGCTTCAGTCATGTTATCTCCTTAACACTGTGCTCCACCAATTGGAACACGTTGGTAGTGTTGGCGTTTTACAGGAAACAGCGGTTGATGCTAAACCATCTGTAGCCTAACATCAACACGCCTTTGCTGTTTCCAGTGAAGTTGCTAAATTAGCACTTCGAGTTTTTGTGATGAATCAATTTTATTTTGACACATCAAGTTTTATTTTGATTACTTGCTATCTTAAGCGCGTGCTTCTTCGATAGAAGCCTTAGCAGCTTCTACTACGTGCTCAGCAGTAATGCCCAAGTCGATCATGTTCTGACCGCCGTCGCCCTGCAAGCCGTACTGTTCAATAGAAACAGCCTTGCCGCAATCGCCAAGATACTTGTACCAAGGCAATGCCAAGCCAGCTTCGATGGAAACGCGAGCCTTAACAGACTTTGGAAGGATTGCTTCCTTGTACTCTTCGTCTTGCTCTTCGAACCATTCGAGAGATGGCATGGAAAGAACGCGAGCCTTAATGCCTTCAGCTGCCAAAGTCTTGGCACCAGCAACCGCCCACTGAACTTCGGAGCCAGTAGCCATGATGATTACGTCTGGAGTGCCTTCGCAATCAACCAAAACGTAAGCGCCGTGCTTTACGCCTTCGCGAGCCTTCTCAGCAGTTTCTGCAAGAGTTGGAACGCCTTGGCGAGTCAAAATCATAGCGGTTGGATAGCTGTTCTTCTTCTCGAAGAAGTAGCGGTAAGCTTCAGCAGTTTCGTACTCATCTGCAGGGCGCACAACCTCAAGCTGAGGAATAGCACGGAAAGCAGCCAAGTGTTCGATTGGCTGGTGAGTTGGACCATCTTCGCCCAAGGCTACGGAATCGTGGGTCCAAACGTAGAGGTTTGGAATCTCCATCAAAGCAGCCAAGCGAACTGCTGGGCGCTCGTAGTCGGAGAACTGGAAGAAGGTGCCGTTGAATGGGCGAGTGTTAGAACCAAGCAAAATACCGTTGGTAATTGCACCCATTGCAAACTCACGCACACCAAAGTGAAGCTGGCGACCGTACTCAGAAACGTTTGGCCAAGTGCGAGTTGCATCCTCGGATGGACCGAAGGAGTCAGCGCCCTTAATGTTGGTGTTGTTGGAGCCGCCCAAATCAGCGGAACCGCCCCAAAGTTCTGGCATAACAGCAGCAATTGCGTTAAGAACTGCGCCAGAAGCTTTACGGGTAGCGACCTTGGAACCGACTTCGAAGCCAGCGACCAAGTCGTCAATAGCCTTGTCGAATCCTTCAGGAAGCTTGCCAGCCTTAAGACGCTCGTAAAGAGCAGCCTTATCTGGGTTAGCAGCAGCCCACTTTGCAAGAGCTTCATCCCAAGCCTTGTGAGCAGCCAAGCCGCGCTCTGCAACCTTGCGAGCATGAGCCAAAGCTTCTTCGTCGATTGGGAACGAAACTTCTGGATCGAAACCGCAAAGTTCCTTCAAGCCCTTAACAGCTTCTTCGCCAAGCTTAGAGCCGTGGGAAGCTTCATTGTTGGTCTTGCCTGGGGTTGGCCAAGCAATCAAAGTATTAACCTTAATGAAGTGAGGCTTATCGGTAACTTCCTGAGCCTTTTCAATAGCTGCAGCCAAAGCCTGAACGTCTTCCTTGTAGGAACCGTCTGGCTGAATGAAGCTAACTTCGTCGGTGTACCAACCGTATGCACGGTAACGAGCAAGAATATCTTCAGAGAAGGTGAGCTTAGTGTCGCCTTCAATCTGAATGTGGTTTGCATCGAAGATTACAGTCAAATTGCCAAGCTTCTGGTTTCCAGCCAAGGAAGCAGCCTCAGAAGAAACGCCTTCCTCAACGTCGCCTTCACCGCAAATAACCCACACTTTGTGATCGAATGGGGAAGTGCCAGCTGGAGCTTCTGGGTCAAGAAGACCGCGCTCAAAGCGCTGACCATAAGCAAAACCAACAGCAGAAGCAAGACCTTGACCGAGTGGGCCAGTAGTCATTTCGATGCCTGGAGTTAAGCCATATTCTGGGTGACCTGGAGTACGCGTGTCTGCACCGCCACGGAAATACTTAAGATCGTCAAGAGTTAAGCCGTAACCAGAGAAGAACAATTGCACGTATTGCGTAAGCGAAGCGTGACCGCCAGAAAGAATAAAACGATCGCGGCCAGCCCACTTTGGGTCAGCAGGATCGTGCTTAATGAAGTGCTGGTACAAGGTGTACGCAATTGGTGCCAATGAAACAGGGGAGCCAGGATGTCCGTGTCCTGCTCGCTCAACAGCATCAGCCGAGAGAACCTTCGCCATCTTTACGGCGCGCTCGTCTAATGCAGACCAGTTGAAATCGGTCATGTGATCTACTTTCCTTCCAATAATTCGGGTTTTTGCGCACAGCTTACGCTGGCCATTACCCTCACATTGCCCTTTAATCCTATCTTTTATATCAGACGAATTTCTAACAAAGTGTGTCAAAACATAACAAAAGTTTATATTTATAGTTAGCTGTTGTTCTGTAAAAGTGACTTATTAAAAAATACTTAATAATACTTAATCACATATTGTTTTGGCATATATAATGGTAGCAGTTAAGAAGAAACGATTAGTGCTATTTATAAAAATTATTAGCGCTATTTAATTGAGTTTGATGTTTTAATAAAGGAGAATCAATGCAATCACGACGCATGATGATATTGCGTGCGGTTGTTGAAGATTATATTCGTTCGCATGAGCCTGTTGGATCTGCATCTTTAGCTAAAAATCACAAATTAGGCGTTAGTTCTGCAACGATTCGCAACGATATGTCTCTTCTAGAAGAAGAAGGCTACTTGATTCAACCACATACTTCTGCTGGAAGAATCCCTACAGAAAAAGGATACAGATATTTCGTTGACGGAATGGCGGCGCTAATCCCGCTTTCTAATGCGCAAAGGCGAGGGATTCGCACGTTTTTAAGTGGATCTGTAAGTTTACAAGACACTCTACAACGCTCAGCGCGACTTCTTGCAAGCATAACTGGTCAGGTTGCGCTAGTGGCATCTCCTGCATTGTCGAAATCAAAAGTAAAAAGAATTGAGATTGTTCAAGTATCGTCTTCAACTCTTCTAGTTGTTGTTATTACAGACGCTGGAGGAGTTGCGCAACACATGATTCAAGCATCAAACATAAATGCAGATGATTTATTGCATCTAACTAATATGGTTAACGATGATTGCATTGGATTATCTCTTCTTGATGCTTCAAAACGTGTTTATTCTCTAGCAAATCGCCAGGATTTAGCTTCTGCTTTGCAAGTTATTAGTCAACTTGCTAACGCGTTAGAAGATATGCACGACGGCGAGCATTCCCACGATTTGTACATGGCTGGAGCTTCTCAACTTGCGCATAGGCAAAATATTGGCGATTTTGCGTCTCTTTTTGACGCTCTAGAAGAGCAAGCTGTTATTATGCGACTTATGACTTCGCTAAGCGAAGAGGCAAACGATTGCGCAAGTGGCGTTAGCGTTGCAATAGGTTCGGAAACTCACACGCCTGGTCTTCTAAATGCTTCTGTTGTAACAAGCGCTTACGGCTACAATTCAGATTCCGATTCGGCGTTTATTGGCTCAATCGGCCCTACTCATATGGATTATGCTGCAACAATGACGGCTGTTAAAGCTGTAGCAAAATATCTTAATGCGTTTATATCTGAAAATTCATAAAAGCAAATTCATAAATATTAGCTGGCTGTGCCTTATGCAAAAATAATTTTAGAACATAAAAGGGGAGTTAAGTGACTGACTATTACAAGATTTTAGGTGTTGATTCTAACGCTAGCGACGATGAGATTCGCAAAGCTTATAGAAAGTTAAGTCGAAAGTATCATCCAGATATTGCAGGGCCTGAGTTTGAAGACAAATTCAAGGAAGTTAACGCTGCATACGACGTTTTGTCTAATCCAGAAAAACGCAAAATGGTAGATATGGGCGTAGATCCAAATAATCTATCGGCATCGGGTGCTGGTGCTGGTGCTGGCGCGTACGCGAATATGAATATGGATATGGGAGATATTCTAAACCAGTTCTTCTCTGGGTCTTTTGGTGCTAATGCTGGATCTCCTATTCCGCGCGTTAATCGTGGTGAAGATTCATTAACAGAAGTTAAGGTTGATCTTAAAACTGTTGTTTTTGGTGGAAACGCTAAGGTTCATGTTTCAACTTTCGGTCTTTGCCAAGATTGCGCTGGAAAGGGCTCTGCAGATAAATCAGATCCGATAACTTGCCCAGATTGTAAGGGTGCTGGTTTTGTGCAACGAGTTACTCGTACAATGTTTGGTCAAATGATGTCTTCGGAGCCTTGCCGCGCTTGCGAAGGTCACGGAACGATTATTAAAAATGTTTGCCCAAATTGCCACGGTCATGGTCGCGTTCGCACTTCTAGAGAAGTTGGAATCACGATTCCTGCTGGAATTAAAGAGAATTCTCGCTTACGACTTGCGTCTCAAGGAGCAATAGGCGAATGTGGTGGTCCTGCTGGCGATTTGTATGTTGACGTTCGCATTCGTAAAGACGAGCAATTTACTAGAGACTTAAACGATTTACATTGCTGGATTGACGTTCCAATGAGCTGGGCTGTGCTTGGTCACAAAGTAGATATTGATACTTTTGATGGCAAAAAGAGTGTTGAAATTCCTGCTGGAACGCAAAACGAAGACACGATTCCTCTTTACGATTTGGGTGTTACCGCTTTTGGAAGCAAAGATAGAGGAAATCTTATTGTTCACGTTCTTGTTAATATTCCAACAAAACTTAGCGAAGAAGAGCGTAGTTTGATTGAAAAGTTTGCAAACTTGCACGATGAAAAAGTTAGCGAAGTAAAGCAACACGCGATTGCAGAGTCAGTGGGCAATAAAAAGGGATTCTTTAGCAAGCTAAAAGATGCTTTTTGCTAGGATTTTAGGATTTTAGTATTTTAGTATTTTAGTATTTTTGGGAGTTAATTTATGGTATTGCCTATTTTGTTTGCTGGAACTCCAGATGTTGCTGTTGCTCCTTTGCGCGCGCTTGCTGAAGATAAAGAGCATTTTGATGTTCGAGCTGTTCTTACTCGTCCAGATGCTCCGACTGGCAGAGGTAGAAAGCTTGTTCCTAGTGCTGTTAAAAAAGCTGCGATTGAGCTTGGAATTCCTGTTTTAGAGGTTAATCCTAGCAATGAGCAGGAGTGTGTGAGTGCTCTAAAAGCTACTGGCGCAAGGCTTGCGGCCGTTGTTGCGTACGGAAAGATTCTTAAGCAATCTGTTTTGGATGCTCTTCCTCTTGGATGGTACAACTTGCATTTTTCGCTTCTTCCGCAATGGCGAGGTGCTGCTCCTGTTCAGCGCGCAATATGGGCTGGAGACGATATTACAGGTGCAACAGTTTTTAAGATTACGAGCGGAATGGATGAAGGTCCGATTCTTGCACAAATGACTACCGAGATTGGCGCTCATGAAACAGCTGGCGATTTGCTTACTCGATTAAGCAATGATGGTGCAAATCTTCTTTGCTCTGCGCTTGTTGGCATGGAATCTGGTCAAATTATTCCTGTTGAGCAAGATCCTACGCCTTGCCAAATCGCTCAAAAAATCACTGTTGAAGATGCTCATATTCGTTTTGATATTCCAGCGTTTGCAATCGATAGGCAGGTTCGCGCTTGCACGCCAAATCCTGGAGCTTGGTGCAATCTGCATGTTGATTCTAGCGATTTGCAAACAATTACTTTGCACGTTCTTTCTTGCGCATTAGCAAAAGATGAAGATATTGCATTGCATAATCTAAACGAGCTTAAACCTGGGCAGATTCTTTCAAAAAAGCACAATGTTTGGGTTGGATGTGCAAGTGGAGCTATTGAGCTTTTAGAAGTTAAAGCGCAAGGTAAAAAAGCTATGAATGCTGCAGATTGGGCAAGAGGAGCGCACTTAAGTAGCGAATCTTACTTGAGCTAATACTACTTGGATTAATTCTATTTGGGTTAAATGTTAGCTTAGTAAATCTAAAATTAGGCTTAGGTCTCGCGTATCTATGCTTGCTTTAGCTTGACTTTTTAATAACTGCTTTGCGCAAAATGCTACGCCTAATCCTGCTGTTTTAATCATATCTATATCGTTAGCGCCGTCTCCAATAGCAACGCTTTGGCTAATGTCAATATTGTTTTTGCGCGCCCAATTAGTCAATGCTTTTGCTTTATATTGACGATTTACTATTGGATCAATAACTTTTCCGCTCAATTTAGAATCTACGACTTCTAGATTGTTTGCAACCCAAAAGTCTATGTTTAGTTTTGGCAAAAAATCGTCTAAAACTTGCTTGAATCCGCCACTAACAGCTCCAACTTTCCATCCATAAGAGTGCAATGTGCTTATAAGTTTTTTAGCTCCATTTGTTACATGAATATTTTGCGCAACTTGTTTAACGCAAGAATAGTCAAGTCCTTTAAGCATAGAAACCCTTAGTTTTAGCGACGTATTAAAGTCCATTTCCCCTTGCATTGCTCTAGACGTTATGTATGCCAAATCAGAGCCAACTCCAGCAATGTCTCCTAATAAATCTATAACTTCTTCTTCAATAAGAGTGGCGTCTACATCTAAAACAAGAAGTCCTGGTTTTTTTAGTGAAGGATTATTTGAAGGATTATTTGAATGAATATTAATTAAGTTCTGTGTTTTTAAGTCTGATACTTTAGTCATGTTATAAGTCATGTTATAATCTTCTAAGAGAGATGTTAGGTTTATTAATTAATTCTAAGGCTGGTTTAAGAAATTTAGGAATTTGTTTTATTATGCGTTTTTGCATGTGAAGCCTTTCTATAAAACTATTAAATGTGAAAGTTTATTGATTTTATTGGAATATTGCGTGTGGAAGTTTGGTTTAATTTGATTAGTTGAGTAAAATAGTTGCAGATTTTATGGATAGTTGCAAGATTTTTGAAATAGATAAAAACGTAATCAAGATGTGGGGAAATTAAAGAGGTGAGTAAAGTATGGCAAGTATGAATTTACGCGATGTTGCTCTTGAAGTTGCTAGAATTTTGGAAGATGTTGGTAAGCATGCGTATCAAGACCAATTAAATCCTAGAGATATGGCAAGCATGATGGTTTTGGGGGATCCTAATCAAGCAGATTCAGGTTTTGGAGATAAGCTTGTGCGGTTTATTGAAAATCGTCTTACGTACATAAATACTTTCCAAGGATTTTGGCGTAATCGTCCAGAAAATTGCAATATTGGTGATCGTTTTTGGTGCGTTGGAAATATTGACGGCGCTATTAACTTTAATCGAGATATGGCAGAGTGGACTTTAACTGTTTCGCTTTTTGAGTTTAATGATCAAGGCTCCGCAAGGCCTGTTCTTGGAGTTGTTCACGCTCCAGCTTTAGGGCTTACATATTTGGCAGCTAAAGGCCAGGGTGCTATTCGTATTCGCAAAACTCCTAATGGAGAAAAGCGAGAGAAAATCACGCCTTCTACAACATCAACATTGCATGGTTCTGTTGTTTGCTACGGAATGTCTTATATTCCAGGCGAATCTAAAAGAGCATTGGATGTTGTTTCTTCGCTTGAGGAAGAATGCCCAGCAGATATTAAGCGCATTGGCCCTGCTTCTCTTGACTTATGCAAGGTTGCTGATGGTACTTACGACGCTTATTTTGAGCCGCATCTTCACAAATGGGATATTCCAGGCGTTTCTGCTGGTGCTGTTGTTGTTAAAGAGGCTCAAGGTCATGTTCGACAATGGAATGGTGACTCGATCCATTGGAGGCGCGAAAACGACGTTATTGCTTCAAATGGTTTAATAAACAAAGAACTTCAAAATTACTTAAAGTAGTAAGTAGTATTGCTTAATTACCTAAAATAGTATTGCTTAAAGTAGTATTTTACTTGTGTTTATAAAAGCCATTATGTAGTTGATAAATGCCTTTGATAAATGCCTCTATATAAGCGTGTCGCTTTAACAATATTGTAGAATAAACGTGATATCCCGTTGTCCACATTCAGAGGGGAGTGTTAGCGATGATTGACACTGCACAAGCGTTTGGCGTAGATATTGGTGGTTCTGGCATTAAAGCTGCACCAGTAAATTTGGAAAAAGGCGAGTTTGCGGAACCTCGTTATAAGATTCTAACTCCAGCGGTTTCCACACCTCAAGCTGTTGCAGATATTGTTCGTCAGCAGCTAGAGCATTTTGAAGTACCTGAAGATGTTCCTGTTGGTATTGCTTTCCCAGCGCCTATTAAGCCAGGCAAGAAGCTTGAGTTTATGGCAAATCTTGATCAATCTTGGATTGGTGTGGATGTTACAGAAGTGTTTAGCGAAGCTTGCGGTCGCCCTGTTACAGTTGTTAACGATGCAGATGCTGCGGGTCTTGCTGAGCAACACTTTGGTGCTGCAAAAGATAAAGATGGCTTAGTTATTGCAACAACATTAGGCACTGGAATTGGAACTGCTTTGATTTACAATGGCGTTCTTATTCCAAACACAGAGCTTGGTCACATTCAGCTAGAAAAAGGAAAGGGAGATGCAGAAAAGTATGCTGCTTCTTCTGTTCGTGAAAAGTTGGATATGGGCTATAAAAAGTGGGCTAAGCGCTTAACTAAGTATTACGGATTAATGGAAAAGTACTTTAATCCAGACTTGTTTGTTGTTGGCGGTGGCGTTAGCCGTGTGAGCGAGAAGTTCTTGCCGCATATCGATATTAAGACTCCTATTGTTGTTGCATCTTTGCATAACGAAGCTGGTATTATTGGCGCAGCTTACTATGCAATGCAACAAAGAAACAAGTAAAGTTTTAATATTTTATTTGTTTTATTTACTTTATTTGCGCTGGATGCTTTTGCGTTCAGCGCATTTTTTTATATTTGGTTATGCAATGCGCTAGTGTAGTCGAGTGCGATTTTCTTCTAGAGTTGATGTAAGCGAGCCAAATCCAATTATTCTGGCTCAACGCGATGCTATATCTAAAGGTATTAAACTCACAAAACTTAACGATTCAAACCCAACAGCGCATGGTCTTGCTCCAAAATGTTTAAGCGCAAAATATACAGCAGATCCTAGAGGGCCAATCGAAGTTAGACGCATTCTTGCTGACTTTATAAATGCTAGAGATAATCGCGTAGATCAAAGTGGTGCAAGTCAAAATACCGTAGATCAAAAAAGTAATTCACTAAAAGCTCTTAATCCAAATAATCTATACGTATTATCTTCTACTTCTCAAGCATATGCATGGCTTATGATGCTAATGTGCGATTGCGGCGACTCAGTCTTAGCTCCAACTCCTGGGTATCCTCTTATTGAATCTATTGCAAGACTTCAAGGCGTAAAATCTATACCTTATCCGCTTGTTTACGATGGCTCTTGGACTATTGATATTCCAAGAGTTAAAGAACTTTTAGAGAATAAGGATAATCGCATTCGTGCTCTTGTTTTAATAAACCCAAATAATCCAACAGGCTCTTATATTAAGCCAGAAGAAAGAGCGCAATTGTTGAGTTTGTGCAATAAAAATAATGTTGCGATTATTGCAGATGAAGTTTTCTACGATTACTCTTTAGAGCCATTTAGCGAAAATTCAAGACTTGCAGGCGAACAATCAACGCTTGTTTTTGCTTTAGATGGATTCTCAAAAATGCTTGCAGCTCCGCACGCAAAAGTTGGGTGGATTGAAGTTTCGGGGCCAAGTCAAGATGTGCAAGAAGCAATGAAACGACTTGACGTTATTGCGGATGATTTTCTTCCGATTGGCGCAACTGTATCGGAAAGAATTCCAGAATTATTGCAATGTGCTAAAGAGCAAACTGCGATTGTTCAAAGTCGAGTACGCTCTAATCTTAAAACGCTTAGAAAAATGCTTGCAAACTACCCAAATTGTTGCGTTAGTGCATTGCGTGCAGAAGGCGGATGGAATATTTTATTGCGAGTTCCTTCTTGTATAGACGATGATTTATTAGCTTTGCGATTAATTAAAGACTACAAGCTGGTTTCTCAGCCTGGATATTATTTTGATATGCCAACTAATGGCTACTTAGCGCTATCTTTACTTCCGCAAGAAGATCAATTTGAAAATGGCGTTACTTTGTTGCTTAATACTGTTCACAAAATGTTAGAAGAGATGTAAAAAATCTAGTAAGACTTTAAGAAGTAATCTAGAAAGAAATCTAAAAGACTCGTGTTCTTAAACTTTAGACTAGATTAGCGTAAACCAGCATCTAACGTTATGCCAAAACCCCGGATTGAATCGCAAAACCGAATCTTCTCTTCCTGGAACAAACCAACCTAAGAATGCGATTGCAATAGAGAAAAATAGCATTAATAAAACTACAATGCGTATTGTGTAACACATAACTTTTGTGCGCAAACTTGTGCAATTATCTATATTTGCGTATTTTTCTAGAAAAACATTAATTCCGATTATTGCGCTTAGCGAGAACGCCCAGCCAAAGTCAGCAATATAACGCCATCCAATTCCTGCTTTTAAGCTGTTGAAAACAACAACAATCATTGCAAGAATCAAAGCACATATAGCAAGTCTCGACGCAAATTTGCTCATTTTTTTAATCATTAATAAAGAACAGATAACGCCAATAAATGCCAATGGAGCAAGAGTAAACATTCCACCAATCATTGGCTCTGCGTATTGCCATCTATCGAAGGCAATAGGATTAATCGAAATCCAAGGGAAAACTGGTGTAAAGCGCAATGGTAAAGCTAAATAACTTAAAATAGAAGGAATAATGTTTTGCAATGGAAGACGCATTGTAGTCATGTCTGTAATCGTAATTTGATATTCGTTACCAAAGTTAAATGGAGACCCAAATCTTAAAGCGTTATACAATCCGATTGGTATTGCGACTATTACAAACGGAACAATCACGCTTAAAACTAGCTTTATTGTTTGCTTTAAGTCTTCTTTTATAATTTTCTTGATAGAAATTAAATGCTTAAGATAAAAGTAAATATTGTTGTAAAAAAGCGGTATTGCAAATAAAAACGCGATTATAAATGTTGGTCTGCATCCTAGATTTAGCGATATAAACAAAGAACCTAAAGCAATGTGCTTAGCGGATATTTGGTGAATAGAATTGCAAGATTCGTTGGATTCTTGTGCTTGATTTTCATCTTTTGCAATGCCATTTTTAGAAGCGCCAAGATAAAACCATAATCCTAAAGATGTAAAGAATAGCGAAGCTGCCATTGGAACACTATAGAATGATGTTCTAAACCACAAGTAAACAGTGTTAGATGTAATAAAGAACAATGCTAAGCAAATAGACACGCAAGCAAGAGACGCTCGTTTGTTTATTCGCTCAATAAGTCTAATCACTAGAAGAGAGCCCGAAATTAAGAATCCCACTAGGCATATAAGAGTTGCGATTGTTGTTGGAAGCATTGCTCCGCCATTAATCCACAAGCTTGATATAAGTCTGTAAGGCATAAAGAATAAAACAGCTGGAATTACGCCAAAATACGAGTACCAATGACCGTTGTAATACGCGTGATCCCAATAAATATTGTGCACTAAATCAGAAAGAAGCTTGTTTCTTGCAATTGGATCGTACGGATTAGCAAGAGCTTGCATTTGCTTAGGAACAGGCAAGTCAAGATATGTTTTGCCTTTAATAAGAGCATCTGCTGTGCGTGCATATTGGTCAAAATCGTACGTGTAGTTTCCAGCAACGTCAAAATGCATTGGAATACCGTTAAAAACATTCCAAACGATTGCAACAACAGCTATAGCAATAAATGGAGTCCAAGATAAAACGAGTAAAAATCTTTGGTTAACACTTTTTGTATTAAGTTTGATTTTCCACAATTTAGACCAAGGATTCCACAAAGAAATCAAAATTGAAACGACTATAAGAAGAAGAACGCGACCCCAATTCCAACTAAAAGGTGCTCTAACATTTGCTTTTGCGTCTTCAACGTCTACAACGTCTCCTTTAGGGTGTTGTATCCATAATCTAAGCGTGCTTTTAACTCCAACCGCTTGATCTGGAACAGGAAGCATAGCAAAATTAATAGCTCTTGGGTTTGTGCTTAAAGGCTTTCCTGCGATTTTATTAACATCAATGCGTACATGCACGTCTGTTTTAACAGGACTTTTGCCAATTTTTTTAGGCGTAATTAGCGAAGGTTTAAGCTGAATGTATGGAGAAGATCCATCGGAATTAACTTCTAGATAAGATTCCGAAGGATCCGTAATTAAAAGTCCTCCAGAAGAAAGTCTTTTAATTCCAGGGCCAGTAAGATTGTGAGCAAACATGCTATCTGTGCTGCCGGTAACACTATTCCAAAAAGGCATGTTTCCAATAGTGCATTCAAACAATGCTATTAACAGCAAAATTGCTAAAGGCGCGCGAAGAACGCGAAAAATGTTGCGTAACGCGCAATTGGCAAAATTAGCTGTTTTTTTCATAGCAACCTAAAATCCTATTCTTCCGCAACCAAATCAAGATAGTCGTCGCTCCACAAGTCTTCGTCGCCGTCTGGCATAAGAAGAACTCTTTCTGGGTTTAGCGCAAGAACCGCTCCTTCGTCGTGGGTAACCAACACAATTGCGCCTTCGTACTTAGAAATAGCTTTAAGAATTTCTTCGCGAGAAGCTGGGTCTAAGTTATTAGTAGGCTCATCAAGTAAAAGAACGTTTGCTTTAGAAGTTACAAGAGTTGCCAATGCTAGGCGAGTTTTCTCGCCGCCAGAAAGCACTTTAGCGGGTTTCATGGCGTCATCTCCCGAAAACAGGAAGCTTCCAAGCATTGATCTTGCTTGAGTGTCGTTTAATTCTGGTGCAACGTGTTGGAGATTTTCTAACACAGTTGCATCTAAGTCTAAAGTATCGTGCTCTTGCGCAAAATAGCCTATTTTGCATCCGTGTCCATATTCAACAACGCCAGTATCTGCGCTTTCTTCGCCAGCTAGAATGCGCAAAGTGGTAGTTTTTCCAGCGCCATTGTATCCCAAAATAACAACTCTCGAGCCCTTGTCTATAGCCAAATTTATTCCAGCAAATACGATGTTTGAACCATAAGCTTTTGAAATATCTTTAGCCATAATAGGAGTTCTGCCGCAAGGAGCAGGCTCTGGGAATCTAATATCTGCCACTTTTTCGCGGCTTTGAGCTTCGCTTGTTTCATTCAATAAGCGTTCAGCTCTACGCATCATATTTTGAGCTGCTACCGCTTTAGTTGCTTTTGCATGAAGTCGGATTCCTTGCTTCATAAGTCGCTCCGCCTTCTTTTCTGCAACTTCGCGCTCTCTTCTTCTTCGCTCTTCGTCTACAACGCGCTGATGCAAGTATGCTTTCCAGCCCATTGAATACATGTCTATTTGAGCCAATTGTGCATCTAAATGCCAAACTTTATTAACAACTTCGTCTAGTAACTCTGTTGAGTGAGATATAACAAGGAATCCGCCAGAGAATTTTTTCAGATAGTTTCGCAACCATATTATGGAATCTGCGTCTAAGTGGTTAGTAGGCTCATCTAAAATCAGCGTATCTGCATTAGAAAAAAGTATTCGCGCAAGTTCGATTCGTCTGCGTTGTCCACCAGAAAGTGTTCCAAGAGCTTGTTTCATAACTTCTTGTGGGAGTCCAAGGCTATTTGCCATTGATATTGCTTCTGATTGAACAGCGTACCCACCAGCTTTTTCAAAATCATTAATCGCTTTATCGTAGCGATTCATGGCTTTTGTCATAATATCTGGATCTGGATTCGTCATGTCTTTTTCTGCTTTTCGTATACGAGATACGATTGACGAAATATCGCGAGCGCTCATAATTCTATCTAACGCGCTTTGCTCTGGATCTGCTGCATGTGTGTCTTGTGGAAGGTACCCTAAAGAGCCGCTTACTTTTACGCTTCCGCCAGCTGGAAGTGTTTCTGCAGTAATTACGCGCGTAAGTGTTGTTTTTCCAGCGCCATTCCTTCCGACTAAGCCTATTTTGTCGCCTTTTGTAACGTGAAAATCTGTTGGGTTTAATAGCGTGCGCGCACCAATTTGTATAGTAAGTCCTTGTGCGTCAATGGCCATTTTTTACCCACCCCTTAAGTTCTATTCTTGCAAAATCGTAATTAAAATATTAATTGAAATATGTTAACCAAGCTCCCGATTATACCGTTAGGCTTGCATAGGACTAGCAACACGCAGTAAGCAACATATTTCGAACATGTGTTCTATAATGAATGATATTACAAAACAGGCACGTAATCAAGATTTAGTTTTGCAATTTTGATTCATATACGCTAACGCATCTTAAGGAGGTAGAATGCAAAAACACTTGGATTCTTCACAAAGTAAGCAATCTCTTTCAATAAAAGATGCAAGCGCGAATGCTACAAGCATGAATACTAAAGATGGAAATAATCGTCAAAAAAACAATGTACTTCAATCCTTTATTGATTCGGCGCCAATTATAAAAAATAATGGTAATTTAATATACGACTTAAGTGATGTTCCTTCCGACTTAAAAATAACTGTTCAAGGTGCAAGAGAGCATAATCTAAAGAACGTTAATTTGCAATTGCCTAGAAATAGGATGATTGTTTTTACTGGACTATCTGGTTCGGGTAAATCTTCTCTTGCTTTCGACACTCTTTTTGCAGAAGGTCAAAGGCGTTATGTGGAATCCTTAAGCGCGTACGCAAGGCAATTCCTTGGAAGAATGGATAAGCCAGACGTAGATTTTATTGAAGGCTTAAGCCCAGCAGTGTCGATTGACCAAAAAACTACTAATCGCAATCCTCGTTCTACTGTTGGTACAATTACGGAGATTTATGACTATTTAAGGCTTCTTTTTGCTCGCGTAGGTGTTCCACATTGCCCTAAATGTGGCGAAATTGTTAGCGCGCAAACCCCTCAACAAATAGCTAACGCATTGATTTCTTTGCCGCAAAAAACAAGGTTGCAATTACTGGCTCCTATTGTTAACGGCAGAAAAGGTGAGTTTAAAGATACTATTACTCTTCTTAGGTCAGACGGCTATTCTAGAGCGCTTGTAGATGGGCAAATGCGAGAGCTTTCCGAAGATATTGTTTTAGAAAAGCAAAAGAAACACACAATCGAAGTTATTGTAGATAGATTAGTTATAAAAGATGGTATACGTACACGTCTTACAGATTCTATAGAAACAGCATTAAAGCTTTCTAAAGGTATTGTTGTTGCGGATTTTGTAGACGAAGATGCTTCTTCTAAAAACAGGCGTCAAAGTTTTTCCGAAAATATGGCGTGCCCGAATAATCATCAATTTAACCTATTAGAGATAGAGCCAAGAACGTTCTCATTCAACGCTCCGTATGGAGCATGCCATGATTGCTCTGGAATTGGTTACAATCTAGAGATTGACCCTGCTCTTGTTGTTCCAAATACAGAAAAATCACTTAACGAAGGTGCTATAGAACCTTGGGCATTGAATAAAGCAGCTGGAGAATACTACAGGCACGTGTTAAAAGGCTTAAGCGTAGAGCTTGGTTTTAGTATGGATACGCCGTGGGAAAATCTTCCAAAAGATGTGCAAGATTCAATACTCTATGGCCATGATTTTGAAGTAAAAGTATCGTATAAAAATCGATGGGGTAGGCAGAGAGAGTATTCAACAGGATTTGAGGGCGTAGTGCGAACTCTTATGCGCAAGCATGACGAAACAGACTCAGATCAAATGCGTCAATACTACGAATCATACATGCGAGAAGTGCCATGCTTAACATGCAAAGGAAAAAGACTCAATCCAGAAGTCTTGTCTATTAAAGTTGGCTCGTGCTCAATCGCAGACGTATGCGATATGCCTATTGAAAAAAGTCTTGAATGGATTAATTCGTTAAATCTAGAAGGCTCAAAAAAGATAATTGCTAAAGAGATTGTAAAAGAAATCAAAGCAAGACTAGGATTCTTAAATGACGTTGGCTTAAACTACTTAACTCTTTCTAGAGCAGCAAAAACTCTTTCTGGCGGAGAAGCGCAAAGAATAAGACTTGCAACGCAAATAGGGTCTGGACTAGTTGGAGTTATGTACGTTCTTGACGAACCGTCTATTGGTCTTCATCAAAGAGACAACGAAAAGCTTATATCTACGTTGCACAATCTTAGAGATCTTGGAAATACGCTTATAGTTGTAGAACACGACGAAGATACAATACGAAAGTCAGACTGGCTTGTAGACATTGGTCCAGAAGCTGGAGAAAACGGCGGAGAAGTTGTATATTGTGGCCCTGCAAAACACATAACAGAGGCAAAGCGATCAATTACAGGAGACTATATTGCAAAAAGACGCACAATAGATGTTCCTAAAAAGCGTCGCAAAATCAACAAAAGTCGTATGTTAACTATTGTTGGTGCAAAAGAACACAATCTTAAAAACATAGATGTAGAAATACCTTTAGGCGTATTTACTTGCATAACAGGAGTTTCTGGATCTGGAAAGTCAAGCTTAATAAACTCAATACTTTACCCAGTTTTGGCAGATAAGCTAAACGGCGCTCGCATTGTTCCAGGATTGCATAAGCGCGTTGATGGAGTAGACAATTGCGATAAGGTTGTTCACGTAGATCAAAATCCTATTGGTAGAACACCAAGATCAAATCCTGCTACATATACTGGAGTTTGGGATAAGATCCGTTCGCTTTTTGCTCAAACTCCAGAGGCAAAAGTTAGAGGGTACGGCCCTGGAAGATTCTCGTTTAACGTAAAAGGCGGAAGGTGCGAGGCTTGTAGCGGAGACGGAACGCTTAAAATCGAGATGAATTTTTTGCCAGACGTATACGTGCAATGCGAAGAATGCCACGGAAAAAGGTATAATCGAGACACTCTAGAAGTAAAATATAATGGTAAAACTATCTCAGACGTGCTAGATATGCCAATATCGCAAGCTGCTGTGTTCTTTAAAGCATATCCGTCTATTTTTAGATACTTAGAAACTTTAGTTAAAGTTGGATTAGGCTATATTCGACTTGGCCAAAGTGCTCCAACACTTTCTGGCGGAGAGTCACAAAGAGTAAAGCTTGCTACAGAACTACAAAAGCGTTCTACTGGAAAAACCGTTTATATTCTAGATGAACCTACTACGGGCTTGCATTTTGAAGATGTTCGTAAGCTTTTAAGTGTTCTTCAATCTTTAGTAGATAAAGGCAATAGTGTAATAGTTATTGAGCACAATCTTGATGTTGTAAAATGCGCAGATTGGATTATAGATTTAGGCCCAGAAGGAGGAGATAAAGGCGGCGAAATCGTAGCAACTGGCACTCCAGAAGATGTTGCAAAAGTGCAATATAGCTGGACTGGTAAGTTCTTAAAATCAATGCTCAAAGAGTAACAAAATCAGAAGTTATAAGTAAAATTTTATGAATAATTTTATGAATAATCTTATGAAAGGAGGTGAGATAATGAATATTCTAAATTCTAAAGAATCAAATATTAGAGAAGATATAGAAGATATAGAAAATATAGAAGATAGAGAAACTAGCAGGGGAGAATGGAAGAAAACTCACCTATCTAAATATGATGAAAGTAATGCTAACTACTTTGATAATTCATCTAAAAATGACTTTGGTGCTCCTCTTTTAGGCGATAGTCGTGATTTATTTAGGCCAAAAACTTCCGATATTCCAAATCAGCCTGGAGTGTACAAGTGGAGAGATGAGCGTGGAAAAGTAATATACGTTGGAAAAGCAAAAAGTTTAAGAAACAGGCTATCAAATTATTTTCAGCCATTAAATCAACTTCATCCTAGAACGCAATCAATGGTATTAACAGCTAGAAGCTTAGAATGGACTGTTGTAAACACGGAGCTTGAGGCTTTAACGCTTGAATATACTTGGATTAAAGAGTTTAATCCAAAATTCAACATTGTTTTTAAAGATGATAAAACATACCCATATATTGCTGTATCGGTAAACGATGATTTTCCAAGAGTTTGGATTACTAGAAATCGAAACTCAAAGTCAACGCAATATTTTGGACCGTATGCAAAAGTTTGGCAATTAAAACACAGTTTGGATTCTTTGCTAAAAACTTTTCCAGTTAGAACATGCAGACAGTCTGTTTTTAATAAAGCACAAAAAACAGGAAGACCGTGTCTTCTTGCGTCTATTGGAAAATGCTCTGCACCTTGCGTTCAAAAAGTAGACAAAAAAACGCATAGAAACAATGTTGAACAATTAGTTGGCATTTTAACTGGCGCTATTGGAGATTCCTACATTAACGATTTAACTAGAAAAATGAAGGAGTTAAGCGATAATTTAGATTTTGAAAATGCTGCAAAAATAAGAGACAAAATCAACATTTTTAGAACTGTTATTCAACAAAATTCCGTTGTTTTTAACGATAATGTAGAAGCTGATGTTTTTGGATTTAGTGCAGATTCGATTGATGCATGCGTTCACGCATTTTTTGTTAGAGAAGGACTGATTCGCGGAGAGAAAAACTGGCAAGTCGAAAGAAGCGAAGACATTAGTGATGCAGATATAATCGCAAATTTGCTTATACGAGTTTATTCCGAATATGAATCAAATAATGATTTGCAATATGCAAACTCTTTAAAGATAGAGCAATCCAGGAATGCGTTACAAATCGACTATTCTAGCGGCCAAAATATAAATTCGTCGTATAGAGCTAAAGAAACAAAAGAACGCAAAAAGCGCCAAGAAACAACTGGAAGAGGGGATTTGCTTGACCCTATTTGCCCAATTCCTAGGGAGATTATTGTTCCTATTGAATTAGATAACTCTCAAAAAGAAAATCTTGAAAGCTGGCTTAGTGGTTTAAGAGGATCAAAAGTAACTATTAAAGTTGCAGAGCGTGGAGATAAGCGCTCGCTTATGGATCAAGCAAACCTGAATGCTGAGCAATCTCTTAAACAGATGAAAACAAGTAGGATTTCTACTTTAGAATCTAGAACTAATGCTATGAATCAAGTTGCTGCAGCTCTTTCAATGAGCGAAGCTCCTTTGCGAATTGAATGCTATGATATTTCAAACTCGGCTGATGGAAGATATCAAGTTGCATCAATGGTTGTTTTTGAAGATGGAATTGCTAAACCTAGTGAATATAGAAGATTTTCTATAAAAGGACCTAATGGCATTGGCCAACTAGACGATTTAAGCGCATTATATGAAACTATTTCTAGACGTTTTAAGCATAAAGATGAAAGTAATAGCGATGTGGATGATGATTGCGTAGAAAATCCTGCACAATCATACTCTAAAAAATTTGCGTACAAGCCTAATCTTGTAATCGTCGATGGCGGTATTGAGCAAGCAAAAGCAGCTCAAAAAGCAATGATTGATTGCAATGTTAAAGGCATAACAGTATGTGGATTGTCTAAAAAATTAGAAGAAGTTTGGCTACCTAATAATCAATACCCAATTATTCTAAAAAGAAGCTCCGAAGGATTGTATTTGCTTCAAAGAGCTAGAGATGAATCTCATCGCTTTGCGATTGCTTATCATAGGAAAAAACGTGCAAAGGCAATGTTGTATTCATCTATTGACTCAATTCCTGGAATTGGCGAATCTTATAAAAAACGTTTGCTTTCTGCATTTGGTAGTGTTAAAAATCTAAAAGAAGCAAGCATAGAAGAGTTGCAAAAAGTTCCTGGAATCGGTTTGTTAAAAGCTAAAACTATTTATGAGTTTTTGCACCCTCAACAAATCTAAACAATTCTATGGCATGTTGATTAGTCATGATAAGCAACTAGCCTTATAAGTATGTCTCAAGAAATCGAAATAGGTTTGGGCAAAAAAGCCCGAGTTGCTTACTCACTAGACGATATTGCTATACTTCCTTCTCGTCGTTCTCGCGACCCAAAGGCTGTATCTACATCATGGCAAGTCGACGCTTATAGTTTTGACGTACCAGTGATTGCTGCGCCAATGGATTCTGTTACAAGCCCAGATACGGCTATTGCAATGGGCCAAATGGGAGCGTTGGGCGTGCTAGATTTGGAAGGATTGTGGACTCGTTACGAGAATCCAGAACCACTTCTTAAAGAAATCTCAGAGCTTAAAGAAGAAGTTGCAACTAAGCGCATACAGGAGATTTATTCGGAGCCAATCAAGCCAGAACTTATTGTTAAGCGCTTGCACACAATTCGCGATGCTGGTGTTACGGTTGCAGGTGCTCTTTCTCCACAACGCACTCAAGAATTTTATTCTACTGTTCTAGAAGCAGGCGTTGATTTATTTGTTATTCGCGGAACTGCTGTTAGTGCAGAACACGTTTCTAAAGACCATGAGCCTCTCGACTTAAAGAAGTTTATTTACGATTTAGACGTTCCAGTTATTGTTGGAGGTTGCGCAGATTACACTTCCGCATTGCATCTTATGCGAACTGGAGCTGCTGGAATCCTTGTTGGTTTTGGCGGTGGAGCAGTTTCTGCAACAATGAATACGCTTGGAGTTCAAGCGCCTATGGCAACTGCTATTGCCGACGTTGCAGAAGCTCGCAGAGATTATATGGACGAGTCTGGTGGACGATACGTTCAAATTATTGCAGATGGCGGAATGGGAACGTCTGGCAACTTTATTAAAGCACTTGCTATGGGAGCAGATGCAGTAATGCTTGGAACTCCTTTAGCGCGCGCAACCGAGGCTCCAGGCCGAGGAATGCATTGGGGAGCAGAAGCTCGTCATCCTTCTTTGCCGCGTGGTATGCGAACGAATGTTGGAACTGTTGCTCCACTTGAGAATATCTTGTTTGGACCAAGTCATATGGCAGATGGAAAGACTAACCTTATTGGTGCTTTAAGGCGAACAATGGCATCTACTGGATATGTTGATGTTAAGAGTTTCCAGCGTTGTAGTGTTGTTTTTAACCCATTCCATCAAGATATAAGGTAAATCATTAAAATCCTATTATTATCTTATTAATGATTAATAGAATTGCGCGCTTGATTCAATTTTGAGTGCGCAATTCTTGTTTATAGGCTAAAAGTGCGTAAAGCTAAGATGATGAATGTTCTTAAAATAGAATTAGTCAGTTAGCTTTTGGCTCATAATCCCGTTTTTGATAGTTTTGTTTTGTTTCTGTTAATAAACTTAGTATTCCAGAATTCTGCAAAGTCAAGTTAGTTTTCAACGCCATTATTGATATAACATGTGTAAGGCTATAGAGATTATCTATACATATAGGATTATTAATATAAATAATCTATTATAAAAATACGGTTAAATCTAGATTCCTAAGCAAACTATTTAACACGTTTAACTAAAAATATTGCAAAAAGCAATAAAAGATTTTAGCAAACAAGTAAAGATTGGAGTTGTTATGAGCCTTATTGGTACGCATATTCTTCCGTTTAAGGTAAATGGATACAAGAATGGCAATTTTGTAGAAGTAAACGACAATGACGTTCTTGGAAAATGGGCTATTTTCTTCTTCTATCCAGCAGACTTTTCATTCGTATGCCCAACAGAGCTTGAAGATCTTGCAAATCACTATGAAGAGCTTCAAAAGTTAGGCGTAGAAGTTTATTCTGTTTCAACAGATACGCACTTTGTTCACAAAGCTTGGCACGATGACTCTAAAGCTATTGCAAAGGTTCAATACACAATGCTTGGAGACCCAAATGGTGCGCTTTCTAGAAACTTTAATGCGCTAAATGAGGAATCTGGTTTAGCTCATCGCGCAACTTTTTTGGTGGATCCTCAAGGCAATATTCAATTCTATGAGATGACAGCAGATGGAATCGGCAGAAACGCCGACGAGATGATTCGCAAAATTAAAGCTGCACAATTTATTGCAGCCCATCCAGGAGAAGTATGCCCAGCAAAGTGGGAGCAGGGAGAAGAAACACTTGCTCCATCTATTGACTTAGTTGGGAAGATCTGATTTTAACAGTTGATTTTGTTTGCTTATTTTAACTGCTGATTTTATCGACTGATTTTAACACAATTTACACGTTGCTTTGATTGCTACAGAAAGTGAAAATAATGACTTTATTAGATTCAAATTTAACTACTCAACTTGCTGGATTGCTAGAAAAAATGGTTAATCCGATTAATCTTGTTGCGTACGTTGATAGTAGTGAAAATTCTCAAAAAGTTATTGAGCTTTTGCAAGAAGTAGCAAATCAAAGCAACAAAATCACTGTTATAAAAGATGATAAAAGTAGCACGAAGCGAATCCCAAGTTTTTCAATTACTAATCCGCAAAATAACGTTTCTGTAAGTTTTGCAGGTTTGCCACTTGGTCACGAGTTTAGCTCTTTAGTTTTGGCTATTTTACAAGTAAGTGGTTATGCTCCCAAAATAAGCGAAGACCAGCGCAAAGCAATTTTGCAACTTGGAAGTCATGATATTACTACATACATGTCTGTTACTTGCATTAATTGCCCAGAGGTTGTTCAGTCACTTAATACAATTTCGATTATCAATCCAAAAGTAAAGCATATTGCTGTAGAAGGAAGCGCTTTCAAAGACGAGGTAGATGCTCTTGGTGTAATGAGTGTTCCTGCTGTTTTTGAAAACGGAAAGATGATTTCTTCTGGAAGGTCATCTATAGACGAATTAGTTGCGATTCTTTTAAGACAAGAAGAAAATGGGGATTCTAGCGATTCTAGTGATTCTACGGTTTCTGGCGATTCTTCACTAGCGCAAAAAATGAACGCTAAAAACCCATACGACGTTCTTATTGTAGGCGGAGGTCCTGCTGCGAGCGCTGCTGCGATTTACACAGCTAGAAAAGGTCTTAAAACAGCAATGATTATGGACCACAGAGGCGGTCAAGTTGTTGAAACAGAAAGCATTGAAAACCACATTTCTCAAACGCACACAACAGGCGCAAAACTTGCTAGCGATTTAACAAACCACATTGCTCAATACAACATTGACGTATTTACTCCCGATTGGGCTACGTCTTTAGACGTTGCAGAAGAGCCTTACGGATTACACACGATTAACACTAAATCTGGCGGAAGTCTAAAAGCTAAAGCGGTGATTATTGCAACAGGCGCTACGTGGAGAACGCTCGGTGTTCCTGGAGAAGATGAATACAGAAACAGGGGAGTGTCGTTCTGCCCGCATTGCGATGGCCCTTTGTTTAAGAACAAGAATGTTGTAGTTGTTGGTGGAGGAAATTCTGGAGTCGAAGCTGCAATAGACTTAGCAGGAATTGCAAATCACGTTACTGTTATAGAGTTTATGGATTCTCTTAAAGCGGATCAAATATTGCTAAACACTTTGCATTCTCTTTCTAATGCAAATGTAATAACAAGTGCATCTCTTAGCAAAATAGATGGAGATAACAAAAAAGTTACCGCAGCGCATTATATGGATCGCAATGAGAATAATGCGGAAAATCGTGAGAAAATTTTACACACAGACGGAGTGTTTGTTCAAATTGGTTTAATGCCAAATACAAAGTGGATTGAAAATAAACTAAGCTTAAACAATCGAGCAGAAATAGTAACAGATAGAAAAGGATGCACGAGTATTCCTGGAATTTTTGCTGCTGGCGATTGCTCGGATGAGCCTTATAAGCAGATTGTTACAGCATACGGGTCTGGCGCAAATGCAGCTCTTAGCGCTTTCGACTATTTAATTAGAGACCCACATAATTAAAATCATGCCTGGAACAATCATAGAACGCGCGTAGAATACGCATATAGCACGACTATAACACGCATAGAAAGATAAATACTTGAACATTAAATCGCTTGAATACTTAATTGCATTTGCAAAAGAAGAAAGCTTTACAAAAGCTGCCGAGCGCATGCACGTTTCTCAGCCAACTTTATCTACGCAGATTAAAAAGCTAGAAGACACGCTTGGAGTTTGTCTTATTGAGAGGACTCCTGGAAAGCAGATTTTAACTCCTGCAGGAAGAGAAGTTGTGTATTATGCAAAGCGTATTCATTCGGATGTTTCTAACATTTATCAAGCAGCAAGGCGCCTAGAAGATCCTTGGTCTTCTACAATAGTTTTAGGCATTTTCCCAACATTATGCCCATATCTTTTGCCTAGAATAATACCTGTTTTGCGTAAGATTAAGCCGAATTTTACTATTCATTTTGTTGAAGAAAAGTCTGCAACTTTAATCGAATTGCTAAATAATGGTCAAATCGATGCAGCAATATTGAGCGAAAAGTTAAACGAATCGTCAATAAAGGTTAATCACATTTTTGATGAAGATTTTGTTTTAGCAGCGTCAACAAATTCGCAATTGGGAAACCAAAAATCTCCAATCGATTTGTCTCAATTATCTAGTCAAAAAATACTTCTTTTGGAAGATGGACATTGTATGAGACGAAGTATGATTGATGTTTGTCAAAAGGTTGGAGCAAAGCAGTCCGAATTTTGTGCAACATCTTTGGAAACCTTACGATACATGGTTGTTGAAAGTAAAGATGTAACATTGCTGCCACGTCTTGCAACTCTCCCTCCTATTGTTCAGCCAGCTGGTTTAACAATTCGCGAGTTTAATAGTCCAAAGCCGTATCGTTCACTGTACTTAAATTGGCGAGCTGCTTCTCCAGTAGACAAGATTATGGAAGGATTATGCACGATTATTTATGGAACTTGCGCGAATTTGCATAAAAAATAATTTCAATCACATATTTTAATATTTGATTATTTGCATATTTAATATGATTTAGCAGACTTTTAGCAGAATCTTAGTAAGATTTTCGATAAAATTTGATTGCATGTTTGCGATTCAACAATCATTTATATTTAGAATATTCGCTATACTTAGAATGTTTAGTAAGAATCAATAAGATACGTATAAATCAATTGTGTAGAATTTTATTGTCTTACGTTAAAGTTGTGCAATAAGAAAGAATGGGGATTATGCAAAACCAAGTGCAATCTAGCAATAACGCTGATTCAATCTGCCATGATGCAAAAAATTGCAATTATGACGCAGATAGAAGCATGCAGATTGCGCTACGTACAATCGATACGCTTTGGGAAAACAAAAACTCAATTCCTGTTAAGCTATTTTCAAAAAAACATATTTTTAACGATTTTCCTTTTATGCCTAGCTCAACGAAACTGGGCTGGATTAAGATTTATGGCAAAAAACAAGGTATTTCAATTGGATTGTTTAGCAAAGATTGCAAACGTTTTTACCAAGTTGCTGTTGCTGATTTAGAAGGCAGAGTTTACGAAGGGCACACTGTAACAATTGAAGATACAACGGAAAATATACCCGAATTGTCTTTTGTTGAGCAAAACTCTATGACTCTTTCTAGCTCACATAGATTCTACGGTTGCATTGATAAAAAAACTACTCGAGCAAGCCATAAAGCGAGCCATATCAAAAAAAGTTGTTTTAAGAATAAGTCAAATAATGATTTAGTTGTTATTAAGGGAGATGTTGTTGTTCAAACTTCTAAAGATGACGGAATTCAATGGGTGTCGTCTTGGATTCGCAAAGCAAATACTAAAAAAGAAACTTATACGCTAGAAGAAACGCGTGTAGATTTGCCTAATAATTTGCGTTGCAATCTTAGTTATTTTGACGCAATCGCTATATCTTATTTTGCATCATTCTTTGTGCCAGATATGTTGTTAGCTTTTAGTGGATTTGGGTCTGGAAACATATTTAGGCATCTTACAAAAGAAGCACCTTTGAGCGCTATTAGGCGAAGCGTTTGCGATGCAAACACAGCAGAAAGAGCTGGTTTACGCGTTTCTGCAATGGAGAAATATTTTACGTACTTAATGGCAGACGCTGGAGCATTAGAGGATGCTGGGGCATTAGAGGCTGAACACGCCGCTGAAAGATTGCATTTGCAAAAATCTAAATGTTCAGACGCAAACTTTTTAGTTTGGGATGATTCTTTGGAAGCAAAATCCGCGTTAAAAGCTTTGCGTATAGAAGGAGCAATAAATAGATTCCAGTCTATTAGCAATTGCTTAGAAGAAAACTGCACTAATGGCGGTGATTTAACAGAAAATAACGCAACTTATAATCAAGTTTGTGCAATGGATATGGCTTTTATAAACGATCCAGCTTTTTGCGCAAGTGGCGAGATTGACATGAATTCTTTTGGCAATCCGTTGCAAGACAATAATATTAGGCCATTATTGCATTTGCTTAATCGTGCAAGAAAATCTAATGATTT
This sequence comes from Gardnerella sialicivorans subsp. sialicivorans, assembly GCF_056746795.1. Classification (NCBI taxonomy): domain Bacteria; kingdom Bacillati; phylum Actinomycetota; class Actinomycetes; order Bifidobacteriales; family Bifidobacteriaceae; genus Gardnerella; species Gardnerella sialicivorans. The sequence goes on along the minus strand of NZ_JBWPXA010000002.1, from coordinate 251,053 downwards.
GTATATTTATAAAGCTAACGGATCTTCTAATTGTGAATGGTCATACAGGCAAAGACTTTCTGAACTAATCAGAAGTCTTTATTTGCCTTTTAGATTCGATGCTGATTTTAGATCTAATTTAGATAGTGGGAATGTTGCATTAGCATTTATGGCAACAGGCAATTCAATGATGCCTACTTTAACATACGATTCTACTAAAAAAGATTTTGTTCCAATAAGCGAACAAAATAGATTCAAAATGACAACTAACTACAATCTTCGTATTGGATTAATATTGGCTACTCTTGCTTTTGGAGCTAGCGAAGAAGTGCAAAACGTTTCAATACGATTGGATTCAATCGGCTTAGAGGAAATGGTTGCAGCTCAAGATGTTGCAATGAATAAAATTCTAAGCCAAACGATTAATGCGATTAATCATATGAATAAAAATGCTTCAAGAGCAAAAGGCGATCCAAAAGATGGGGATATTCATGGAGACGTTAGCAATGGATTTGCTAATTTAGGATCGAATGCAGATAGTAGCTCGGATAGTGCTTCAGATAATTTTGTTGAAAGCGTTGTAGAAAATCTTGAAGATGCAAGCGCAAACAACAGTGATAACAGTAGGAACACTAATCGTAGTGATAATAGCGATAGCAATAATAGCGCAAAAAACGAAGACCCAATGGCAGCTTTTAGTAAATCGCCTTCGATTATACCGTTGCTAACTGTTACTTTTACTAGAAAGTCGTTCTTAAAACACATACGCGCATACGGATTAAATAATCCTCTTGAAACGTATAAAAAGTTTAATGCAACTTTGCAAGTCGACGAAAACGGCGCATTAAGCCAAATTGAGCCAACGTTTGACTTAAGAGACAGCTGCTTTGCGCCGCATGGTGCTCAAGAAGAACCAGAGTTTTCCGACATAATTTTTGACGCAAAGTCGCAAGAATTGTTAGCGACTCAAGATGCAAAAGGCCTTTCAATCCAGCGAGAAGACGTTTTACAACAAGCGGTTGCTGATTTTAATCACATAGCGTCTAAAGCAATTATGACGAATGCAGAAAAAGCTCGTATGGCAATGGATATTGTTGAAAGCATTAACGATCCAGAGCTAAATGATCAAGCAAACCGTGTAATAAGCGCGTTAATAGACGAAAAAGAAATACCAGAAATATCGTTTAGCGCTTCAAAAGATATTTACAATATGCGAGTACGTGCTCACGAACAATTTATGAGTGGAGACTTAGACAGTGCAATCGAAGAGTATGAAAACAATATAAAGCATTTTGACGATATGTTTGCTTCTGGAGACGTTGTTCCAAGATACTTTAACTCGTATGCTGAGCGCGTTGTTTATAATCGCATGTTTGCAACGCAAAACGAGCAAATGAGGCTTATACCAGACGGACTTTTCTACGCGCATATGGAGATTGCGGATTTACTCGGCCAGCTTGGAAGAAGTAAAGAGGCGCTAAAACATCTAAATACAATGGTTTCTTACGCTCCAACGTATGTTATATCTCACTTAAAGCTAGCTTCGCAATTATCTTGTCAAGAAGATTGGCCTTCTGTAGAAGCAGTATGCTTAAACGCTTTACAAGTCTGTTTTGATAGAGAAGATGCTGCGTTTATTTACTACAGGCTAGCATATGCAGAGTGGATGCAAGATAACTTCCCTCTAGCTGTTGCCGCATATATGGTTGCAGATGACTTGTTTAGCGAAAAAAATGAATCTCTAGAAGTAGAGCTTGCAGAACTCTTAAGTAGAGTTGAATCTCAATGCATCTCTGTTCCTAAAAGCTTGCATCAAGCAAAAGAAATGCTAGAAATAAATAATGTTGTGAATTGGCCAGATGTTAATGCATATGAGATTATTGACGAAGCTGCAAAAGTCACTGTTAATGAGGGTATGTTTGTTATTGCGCGAACTCTTTCTGTTGCTAGATCTAGAATGCTTTTTAGAAACGATTCTTCTGAAAGTATTGTTCAAATGCAATTTTTGCGATCTCTTAACGCTTAATAAATTCTTGTTAAATGGGCTATAAAATATACTAAAACGCTTTGAAGGGAAGACTCATGGCTGCATCTAATGGTGATTCAACGCAACATTCGAGTGGTGCGCAATTGTCACTTTTTGATGACTTAGATAGTGTTAATAATGCTGAAAATATACAAAATAATAATGAGCCAAGCGATGATGGCAAATTTGCGTCAATCCAAAGCGCAAAGCAATCACACGATGTAACAAGCGATTTAAGCGAGTCTAACTCTTTTAGTTCAATCGCAGATTTTGACAGTTGGATTGCTAAGCTAGAGCCGTCGGATTCGGACGCAATGCAATTAGCTAAGCTTGAGCCTTCGCTTTTAACAACAGAGCAAGGCGCAAGATTGTGGGCAAAATTGGCTGCATGGGCGCAAGCAGATCAAATCGCATACTATGTTGACGATTCTCCAACAAGTTCCGACGCAGCTTACGACGCAAGAATGCGTGTTTTGAGCGCTCTTGAGGCTACTTTCCCGATTTTAGACACGCCTCAATCGCCAACACATAGAGTTGGCGGAACTTTTTCTAACGATTTTGCGCCAGTTCGTCACCCTTCAAGAATGATGAGCTTGGATGATGTTTTTTCGATTGATGAATTAAAATCCTGGTATAACAGCATTATTCGAGACTTGCAATGGCCAGAAAATAAGCCGTTGCCAATGACATGCGAAGTAAAAATCGATGGACTTGCGCTAAATCTTATCTACCGAAATGGAACTTTGGAACAAGGACTAACCCGAGGAGACGGTGTTACTGGAGAAGACATATCGCTAAACGTAAGAACAATCGAAGAAATTCCTACGCAATTGCATGGAGAAAATCCAGACGATATTCCAGAATTTGTGGAAATTCGCGGCGAAGTATTTATGAAGTGGGCGGATTTTAGAAAACTGAATATTGAGCAGGAAGATTTAGGTAAAGCTCCTTTTGCGAATCCAAGAAACGCAGCTGCAGGCTCTTTAAGACAAAAAGATCCTAGAATTACAGCCACAAGACGCTTGAGTTTTATAGCACACGGATTAGGAAATCTAAAGTGGAAGGACTTAGCGCAAAGCGGTGGCGAATCTAATGCGCATACCCAAACATCATTCAACCAATCGGACGCTTACGAATTGTACAAAAAATGGGGGATTCCTGTTTCTCCGTACACGCGCAAAGTTACGTCTTTTGAACAAATAGAAGACATGATTGACTACTATGGTGAGCATAGAAACACTATCATTCATGCATTAGATGGAATTGTAGTTAAAGTAGATGATCGCGCATTGCAAAGAAAGCTCGGAGCAACTTCTAGAGCGCCGCGTTGGGCAATTGCGTACAAGTATCCGCCAGAAGAAGTTAATACACGCTTAAAAGATATTATTGTTCAAGTTGGAAGAACAGGAAGGGTAACTCCAGTAGCTGTTTTAGAGCCAGTAACTGTTGCAGGCTCCACTATATCTCGTACAACTTTGCACAATCCATACGAAGTTGAGCATAAAGGCGTACTTATTGGAGATACTGTTGTTGTTCGCAAAGCTGGAGATGTTATTCCAGAATTAGTTGGACCTGTGCTCAAATATAGAGATGGCAGAGAAAATGAATTGAAAAAATTCGTTATGCCAGAGTATTGCCCATCTTGCGGAACAAAACTTGCTCCTACAAAAGAAGGCGACAAAGACATTCGCTGCCCTAATGTAGAAAATTGCCCAGCTCAGCTGACTGAGCGCATAATCAACTTGGCTTCAAGACAAGCTTTTGATATTGAAAATCTTGGAGAAGCATCTGCTCTTGCACTAACTAATCCAGAAGATTCTAGGCCAATAACGTCAAAAGTTTATATTGAAGATAAAAACATAAGCAAAATAGTTGTTGAGCGTGGATCTTCTAATCCGCCGATTCTACCAGAATCTAATTGTGATCTTCCTAAGCCTCAAAATCCTGTTCTTACTAGCGAAGCCGATATCTTTAACCTTAACGCTAACGATTTGCGAAATGTTAAAGTTTGGAAGGAGATTCCGCTTGTTGAAGAATGGGAAGAAGTAGGAAAAGACGGAAAACTCAAAAAACGATCTAAAAAGATTGGCGGAAGTGGATTATGGAGGCAAGTCTCAGCTTTTTGGACTAGGCCTTTAGAAGCTACTAGAAGAAAGTCGAATGATGATTCTAGTAATTCTAGTAAATCTAGTAATTCTAACGACTATGGAAGCTCTAGTAGCTCTAGTAGTGATGAATCTAAGCAATCTTTTAATCCAAACTACCCACTGTTTGAAGTTCCTGTAGATGCGTATGTAACAAAGCTAGTTGAAAAGAAAATTCGCATAAATAATGTTCTTAAAACAGTTGAAGCGCCAGAATACACTCGTCCTAGCGAAACAACAAGAGCAATGCTAGAAGAAATAGCTCAAAAAGGTAAGTCTGCGCCTCTTTGGCGTGTGCTAGTGGCACTTTCTATTCGCAGGCTTGGGCCTCCAACAGCTCGTCTTATAGCTGCAAGATTTAGCTCAATCGAGAATATTGCAAATGCGACTATTGAGGACTTAACTCAAATTGATGGCGTTGGTCCAGAAATTGCTCAAGCTGTTTACGATTGGTTTGAAAAATCAAAAGATTCTAACGATTGGCGTAGCGAAGTTTTAAGAAAATGGAAAGAAGCTGGAGTTGTTGGAAACGATTCCGCACAATCCAATAATCTTGAGCAAACGCTTAGTGGCAAAACTGTTGTTATTACAGGGTCTTTAGAAGATTTCACACGAGACTCCGCTAAAGAAGCTATTGTATCTAGAGGTGGAAAAGCTGCATCTTCTGTTAGTAAAAAAACGTATTGTGTGATTGTTGGAGCAAATGCTGGATCTAAAGAAGCTAAAGCAGAAGAACTTGGCATACCAATGTTGAACGAGAATCAATTTAAGATTTTACTTAAAACGGGTAGTGTTGAATCTGCACTAAAAAACGATATTACACTTGATTCGCAAAGTGAATTGTAAAAACATGAGTAATAATCTTGTTGAATTAGAAACGCGTATTTACGACTTATTGGGTAGTGTGATTGATCCAGAATTAGGGCGTTCTGTTACCGAATTAAACATGGTTACGGGCATTCGTGTAAGCGAAAAATCATGCGAATCAAATAATCATAATCCAACTTATAGCGTTTCTATAGACATTGAGCTTACTGTTCCAGATTGCCCATTAGCTCAAGTTATTACGCAAAGAGTTCAATCATCTGTAGAAAAGTATCCAAATGCAACGCTTATTCCAACAGTAAACGTAAGTGCTATGAGCAAAGATAAGCTTGCAAAGCTTGTTTCGGATTTAAAAGAGGAGCGTAAAGAAAACCCGTTCAATAAAAATGGCGTTAAAACAAGGATTTTTGCTATTGCATCTGGAAAAGGCGGAGTTGGAAAGTCTTCTATAACAGCTAATTTGGCTGCCACTTTTGCATCTCTTGGCTATAAAACAGCAGCAATAGATGCAGATGTTTATGGTTTTTCATTACCTCGCATGTTTGGAATTACAACTCAACCTACTAATCTGAACGGCATGCTTATGCCAGTTGAAGCTTGGGGAGTTAAGCTGATTTCTATTGGAATGTTTGCTGGAACAGATCGCGCGATTTTGTGGAGGGGACCCCGTTTGCAACGTTCTCTTGAGCAATTTTTATGCGATGTTTGGTGGGCAGATCCAGACGTGCTTCTTTTAGATTTGGCTCCTGGAACAGGAGATATGGCTTTAGCTGTTGCACAATCATTGCCGAATGTGGAGCTTGTTGTTGTTACAACACCTCAACCTAGCGCTTCGGATGTTGCTGTTAGAGCGGGGCTTATGGCTTTGCAAATTCCAGTTAATGTGCGCGGTGTTGTAGAAAATATGAGTTGGTTCGATAACAATGGAGCACGCTTAGAAATCTTTGGTTCTGGAGGCGGAAAGCGTGTTAGTAATCAGCTTTGCAAAGCTCTCGGTAAGAACGTTCCTCTTCTTGCTCAAATCCCGTTAGACACAAGTATTAGAGAAATTGGAGAATCGGGCAGACCTGCTGTTCTTACAAAAGAAGGCAAACTAGCAAACACTCAATTAGCGAATACATTTGTTAGTCTTGCAAAATCATTAATCGATTAATCGATAAAAAATGAGGCCACTTGACTTTTCGTCAAGCAGCCTCATTTGCAATATGCTTTATTTTGTTAAGACATTAAAACAAACTACTTAATAGCGTTAAGCCACTGTTCTTTAGTTGCTTTCTCTGCCTGGAGCTTAGCTTTACGCTTTGCATCTTTTTCGCTTGCAATCTTAGACTCAAGCTCCTCGAGTTGAGCCTTCAATTGAGCAGCAAAACTAGACTTGCGAGCATCTGCCTCAGGATCCGCATCCTTCCAAGCAGCATCTTCAACAGCCTTAATCTTCTTGTCTACATCATTCAAGCGAGATTCAATTCTGCGCATATCTTCGCGTGGAACAAAACCAATCTTGTCCCATTCTTCTTGAATCTCAGACAATGCTTTGCGAGCAGCTTTAGCAGCTTCTTCGTCTTTAACAGGAACAAGAGCTTCTGCTTTAACGAGCAAAGCTTCCTTCTTGCTAAGATTCTCTTTTTCGCCAGCGCTCATCTTTTCTCTATCTTCTTGACGAGCATGGTAGAAAGCATCTGCAGCTTCGCGGAACTTAGTCCACAATTCGTCGTCGTGTTGACGACCAGCATTTCCAGCCTTCTTCCAGCGATCCATCAAAGCATTAAACTTCATTGAAGTTTCACGCCATTGAGTAGAGTTCTTTAGGCTTTCTGCTTCAGCAATAATTGCTTCCTTAATCTCTTTAGCACTATTGCGCTCATTATCTCGCTCTTTAACCCAAGCGGAACGAGCTTGAGAGAATGCGGAACGAGCCTTGGAAAAACGCTGCCAAAGAGCATCTGCATCCGCTTTATTTAAGTGAATCGTAGTGCGCTGATGCTGCTGCCACTTATCAAACAGTGAACGAAGCTTATCGGAAAGCGAACGCCAATTTGTAGACTCGCCCATTTGCGCAACAAGAGCTTCTGCCTGTTCAACAATAGCTGTGCGATCTTTAAGAGCTTTTTCTAATTCTGCTTTACGCGCTTTAGCGAGTTCTTCTTTTTTAGACGCAGCTTTAGTTTTTAGCTCGGCGTGTCGCGCACTTAATGCAGCAAGATCTCCAACAACTGATGGCTCTTTAAGATCTGCATCTAAAGTAGCTAAAGTCTCATCAATTTCCTTTGGTCTTACATTAGAAGATTCAAGTCTTTTTTCAAAAAGATCAAGCTTGATTTTTAAGTCAAGATAACGGTGCACGTAGAAAGTCAAAGCGTCTTCTAGAGTGCCAGTGGAGTATTGTCCTACTTCTCGCTCGCCTTCTTCTGTGCGAACGTATACGTTTCCATTTTCATCAACGCGCCCAAAGGTTTTTGCGGTTTTAACGTCTTCTTCGCTATAAGAAATAGCAGGAACGGCAGCAACAACGCGAGCTTTATTTGCTAAGCTTGCAGGCGAAGGAGCATGCGGCTTTGGGGTAGCTTGTTTAGTAGTTTCTATAGGTTTAGTCTGTTCGGTCACGGGACGACTCCTTAGAGCATATGCACGGTAATAGTGTTACGAATAAGTATGACGGTAAGCCATGATTTTTCCGCAACATAACCTATTATAGTGGACATGGTACAAGGCTCATCAATATCTGGTTTTCCGGAGTGGCTTCCAAGTGAGCGCGCTGTTGAGCAGCGTGTTATGGACACATTGCGGGAAGTCTTTGAATTAAATGGTTTTATAGGCATTGAAACTCGTGCTGTTGAGCAGGGTTCAAGCTTGTTGAAAAAAGGCGAAACTAGTAAAGAAATATATCTTTTATCTAGATTGCAAGAAGTGGGTCATGAAAGCGACACACCAGTTGAAAATCGCATTGGATTGCACTTTGATTTAACAGTTCCTCTTAGTAGGTATGTTGTTGAACACACTGGCGATTTAGCATTCCCATTTAAGCGTTGGCAAATGCAAAAAGTTTGGCGTGGAGAGCGTCCACAAGAAGGACGTTTCCGCGAGTTTGTTCAAGCAGATATTGACGTTGTAGGAAATGGCGACTTGCCATCTCACTACGAAGTGGAGCTTCCACTTGTTATGGTCGAAGCTTTGGAGCGTTTGCGCAAGTTTGGATTGCCAAAAGCAACTGTTCACGCGAATAATCGCAAGCTTTCCGAAGGTTTTTATAGAGGAATTGGCTTAAGCGATATTGAAGGTGTTCTTCGAGAAATCGATAAGCTAGATAAGATTGGCGCAAAAGAAGTTGCAAATCTTCTTGTAAAAGAATGCGCAGCTACGGATTCTCAAGCTGCAGCATGCTTAGAGCTGGCAGAGCTTAGCGCAAATAGTGGTGAAGAGTTAAAGACTAAATTCAACGCTTTATGCGATAAACACAATATTTCTAGGGATTCCAGCAATGAATCTTACGCTTTAGCGATTGAAGGCGTAGAAACGCTTGCGATGATTGTAGACGATGCATCAAAAATTCGTCCAGGATCTGTTGTTGCAGATTTGAAGATTGCACGCGGCTTGGATTATTACACTGGCTCAGTTTACGAGACGTTCCTAGAAGGCGCTGAATCCCTAGGGTCAATCTGCTCTGGCGGAAGATACGACAATCTTGTTTCTCAAGGAAACAAAAAGTATCCAGGCGTAGGTCTTTCTATAGGGCTTTCGCGCTTGCTCTCTTACATGCTTCACACAGCTGGAGCTACAGTTTCACGCGTTTCTCCTGCTGCAGTAATGGTTGCAGTTTGGAACGAGGAAGATAGGCCAGCTTGTAATAATATTGCTCAAAAGCTTCGCTCTAGAGGAATTGCAACAGACGTTTCTCCAAGTGCAGCAAAGCTTGGTAAACAAATCAAATATGCAGATAAGTTGGGTATTCCATACGTTTGGTTCCCAGCAGATAGCACAGATTCTGAATCTAGTCATGATGAAGTAAAAAACATTATTACAGGAGAGCAAGTTTGCGCAGACGTTACGTCTTGGCAGCCAGATGATGCATATGCACATCAAACTGTTTCTTGCGCTCAATAATTGCAATTTGCTTTTTAAGATTTAAGATTTAAGATTTGCAATTTGCTTTTTAAGATTTTAATATTTGAAAGCGCGATTCATGCGGTAAACTATTAAAGTCAAAACAAAAATTAACAAAATTATTCAAACAAGGAAGTGGACTTATGAGCCAGACGGCGTATCGCACACACCATGCCGTTGAAGTGACTGAGACATTAGTTGGACAAAACGTAACCATTGCTGGTTGGGTTGATCGTCGCCGCGACCACGGTGGCGTTGCCTTTGTAGACGTTCGAGACAACACTGGCTTAGTACAAGTTGTTATTTACGATGAAGAAACTGCGCGACCATTGCGTAGCGAGTATGTTGTGCAAGTTACTGGCGAAGTTCGCTTGCGTCCAGATGGCAATGAAAATGACCATTTAGCAACAGGAAAAATCGAAATCGTTGCAAATAAAGTAACAATTCTCGCTAAGTCCGATGCGTTACCATTCCAAGTTTCTACCGCTTTGGAAAACGAGTCCGAAAACAAGCTTCCTAGCGAAGACGTACGTTTGAAGTACCGTTATCTTGATTTGCGCCGCCCATCAATGCAACGCAATTTGAAGCTTCGCTCTAATATGGCTAAAGCTGCTCGCCACGCTTTGGAAGATATGGACTTTACAGAGGTAGAAACACCAACGTTTATTAAGTCCACTCCAGAAGGCGCTCGCGACTTTGTTGTTCCAGCGCGCTTGGTTCCAGGCTCTTGGTACGCTCTTCCACAGTCTCCTCAGCTCTTAAAGCAGTTGCTTATGGTTTCTGGTGTTGAACGCTACTATCAGCTTGCTCGCTGCTACCGCGATGAAGACTTCCGCGCAGATCGTCAGCCTGAGTTCACTCAGCTCGATATGGAAATGAGCTTTGCAAGCCAAGAAGATGTTATGGCTATGGCAGAGCGCGTTATTGCAGCTATTTGGAAGGAAGCTGGTCACGAGATTACTCTTCCTTTGCCTCGAATCACTTGGCAGGAAGCAATGGATAAGTACGGTTCCGATAAGCCAGATTTGCGTTTTGGAAACCCACTTATTGAGTTGACTGACTTCTTTAAGAACACTCCATTCCGCGTGTTCCAAGCTCCTTATGTTGGCGCTGTGCTCTTTAAGGGCGGTGCAGATACACCTCGTCGTCAGTTTGACGCATGGCAGGATTGGGCTAAGCAGCGCGGAGCTAAGGGCTTGGCTTACGTAGTCTTTGGTGAAGATGGTGAGCTCAAAGGCCCTGTTGCTAAGAATCTTAGCGAAGAAGAACGCGCAGGACTTAAAGAAGCTGTTGGTGCGCAAGATGGCGATGCAGTATTCTTTGCAGCAGGCAGCCGTGAATCTTCTCAGCTTTTGCTCGGTGCTGTCCGAGTAGAGCTTGCTAGCCGCGCAGGATTGCTTCACCCAGATGAGTTTGCTTTTACTTGGGTTGTTGACTTCCCACTGTTTAAGCGCACGGATGATCCAGACGATGACGATGTTGCAGTCGGCCACTCCAAGTGGACTTCTATGCATCATCCATTTACAATGCCATCTGCTGATTGGATTGATAAGTTCGATAAAGACCCAGAGCATGCAATGAGCGATTCTTACGACATTGTTTGCAACGGTAACGAGATGGGCGGCGGCTCCGTTCGTATTCACCGCGACGATATTCAAGATCGCGTTCTTAACGTTCTTGGAATCGATAAAGCGGAAGCAGACGAAAAGTTTGGCTTCTTGCTTGAAGCGTTTAAGTATGGTGCTCCACCTCACGCTGGTATTGCTTTGGGCTGGGATCGTACTGCTGCAATTCTTGCAGGCGCAAGTTCGATTCGCGACGTAATCGCATTCCCTAAGGCTGGCGGCGGCCGTGATCCTCTAACTGGTGCTCCTGCTCCAATCTCTGCCGAACAGCGTGCAGAAACTGGCGTTGACTACGATCCAGAAGAAGACGAGTAGTCGCAAGCGTTAAACAAGAATTAATATTCATATGCCGTTAAGTCATTTGGTTAACTAAACCAAAATCAAGGCTTAACGGCATTTTTTATGTAAAATTAACATTTTTGTATCATTTTTAATGTTTTTCGTAACTTTATAGGTGGTTAAAAGTAACTATTACGATAAACGCATGTAACACAAGAACATTAAAATCCTTTCTATGGATACTAAATTAAACAATACAAAAAAAGTAGCACAGCCTTTAGTGGAACTTAGTCATGTTGAAAAACATTATGGCAAGCTTCACGTTTTGAAAGATATTAACTTAACGGTTAGTAAAGGCGAAGTGCTTGTTATTATTGGACCTTCTGGTTCTGGCAAGTCAACAATGTGCAGGACGATTAATCGTCTTGAAACAATCGACTCTGGAGATATTCGCATTGACGGTAAGCCTCTTCCTCAAGAAGGAAAAGAACTTGCTGCATTGCGTGCAGAAGTAGGAATGGTGTTCCAGTCCTTTAATCTTTTTGCGAATAAGACGATTCTAGAAAACGTTACGCTTGCTCCTATTAAGGTTCGTCACATGGAACAGCAAGAAGCAGAAAGTTTAGCAATGGATCTTCTTGCTAGAGTTGGCGTAGATAATCAAGCAAATAAGATGCCTTCTCAGCTTTCTGGCGGTCAGCAGCAGCGAGTTGCGATTGCTCGTGCGCTTGCAATGCATCCAAAGGTTATGCTTTTTGATGAGCCTACATCTGCGCTTGATCCAGAAATGGTTAACGAAGTTCTTGATGTTATGGTTGAGCTTGCAAAAGAAGGAATGACCATGATTTGCGTTACTCACGAGATGGGCTTTGCGCGTAAAGCTGCAGACAAAATCGTGTTTATGGCAGATGGTCGTATTCTTGAACAAAATACGCCAGAAGAGTTCTTTGAAAATCCAAAGACAGACAGAGCAAAAGACTTCCTTTCAAAGATTTTGACTCATTAATTTGACTCATTTTTTAAGTCATTAATATAGATTTTTAAGTCTTTAAGAGGTAGCTATGAAATATTTACACAATATTGCGCTTAAGTGTAAGCGCTGCAAACTGGGATTAAGACATACGTACCGCGTGATTTTATCTATGATATGCGTATTGTGCTGCGTTTTCCCGCTTAGCGCTTGCAGTAGCGATAATCGCAGTAACGTAATACGCATTGGTATTAAGTTTGATCAGCCTGGTCTTGGTTTCAAAAAATCTGGAACATACGTAGGCTTTGATGTAGACGTTGCAAAATACGTTGCCAAAAAGTTGGGTTACTCCGAAGATAGGATTGTTTGGAAGGAATCGCCTTCAAAACAGCGCGAAGCAATGCTCCAAAATGGCGATGTGGATATGATTGTTGCAACATATTCCATAACAGATGCTAGAAAAAACACTGTTTCTTTTGCAGGACCATATTTTATTGCTGGCCAAGATTTATTAGTTCGCAAAGACGAGCATAAAGTAAGCGGCCCAGATGATTTAGACGGAAAGCGCTTATGCTCTGTAACTGGTTCTACGTCTGCAATAGTTATTAAAGAGAAGTATTCTTCAAAAGTTCAACTTATGCAACAGCCTGGCTATGCGGAGTGTGCAACAGCATTATTCTCTGGAATCGTAGACGCTGTTACAACAGACGATATTATTCTTGCTGGCCTTGCTACAGCATCGCGCGGCAGACTAAAGCTTGTTAGTAAGCCATTTACTGAAGAACACTACGGAATTGGCATTAAAAAAGGAAACACTAAGCTAGCTAAGCGCATTAATAATGCTCTTAAAGACATGATTAAAAATGGCTCATGGAAAAGGGCATTAGACGATAACATGCGCGGAACTGGTTTTAAGCCAAACGCAAAGTATAATCCGCCAGTACCAAATGAGGGGGAGGAGTAAAATGCAAGACTTTGTGCAATTATTTACCTCGTACAATATTCCAGGAGCATTCTTGGTAAATATTGAAATCACATTGTGGAGCACGCTTTTTTCCACGATTCTTGGCGTGATTCTAGTTATGATGAGGATCTGCCCAATTCATTCGCTTCGCATTATTGCAAGCGCATATGTTGAGTTCTTTAAGAATATGCCTCTAACTATAATCATGGTGTTTATGGTTCTTGGCGTGTATGCTCAGCTAAAGCTCGGTTTTTCTGATGTTTTTAGCGTAAACTTCTTCTGGCTTGCAATTGCTGGCTTGAGCTTCTACACTGCAGCATTTGTTTGCGAATCTTTAAGATCTGGCTTAAATACAGTACCTTTGGGTCAGGCAGAAGCATGTAGAGCGCTTGGACTTAACTTCTTCCAATCGGCTTTTAATGTGATTTTGCCTCAAACATTTTGCGGATCGGTAGCACCTCTTGGAAACACGTTTATTGCGTTGCTTAAAAATTCCACTGTTGCTGCAGCTGCATCTGTTGCAACTGAAACATCTACTCTTATGAGCGAGATGATTGAAAGGCATGCAGATTTGATTGTTCCAATCTTTTTGATTTTTGCATGCGGATACATTGTGTTGATTATTCCAATTGGTATTCTTACAACTTATTTGTCTAATAAGCTTGCGGTTAGAAGGTGATAAAAATGGCAAAAGAACAAGAAAAATCTCTGTTATTTGATGCGCCTGGACCTAAGGCTCTAAAGAAGATTCGCATTGCAAATATTGTTGCTTGCGTTGTGTTTGCGCTTATTGTTATTGCTTTGCTTTTAAGACTTAGCAATCCTCCAGAGGGCGAGAATCAGCTTTCGTGGGCATTGTGGAATCCAGCTGTAGAATCGGAAGCTTGGAGCGATTTTTATCTTCCAGGATTGTGGATGACTCTTAAAGCTTCGCTTCTTGCTGTTGCAGGATCAATAGTTTTTGGACTTTTGTTTGGTCTTTTAAGACTATTGCCTAGCTTGATTCTTCGTAGCATTTCTGCAGTTGTTGTTGAGTTTTGTCGAGCTGTACCAGTGCTTTTGCTTATGATCTTCCTTTGGCGAGGATTTGCATTTGCTGGAATAAGTGGCGCGTCTTATTGGGCTGTTGTGTTGTCTTTGATTTTGTACAATGGTTCTGTTGTTGCAGAGTTAGTTCGCTCTGGCGTTGGAAATCTTCCTAACGGTCAGCGTGAAGCATCTTTAGCTCTTGGATTATCTCAATATCAGTCTTTAACACAAATCGAAATGCCGCAAGCTATATTCGCAATGCTTCCAGCAGCTGTAACTCAGCTTGTTGTTGTGTTAAAAGATACTGCATTAGGTTCCATAATTATGTACACTGATTTGCTCCAAGAATCTAGACGACTTGGATCAATGTACTTTAATATTTTGCAAACTTTGACTGTTGCTGCAATTGTGTACTTCTTGATTTGTTGGGCTCTTTCTTGGTTTGCTGAATGGCTTCCATCAAAGCTTAGTAGCAGAACAGCAGCTCCGACTGAGCCAGAACCTGTTGCGCCAATCGCAATTATGGATCCTTCTAACGTGAATCAGATTGCTGTTGCTAAGGAAGTTAAAGAGCTGCCTCATGGTGGAACTCCTAGAAAGTACCACGTGCATCATCGCGGCACAAATGCTTCTATTCACCATTGGCGTCGCACGCGTTACTTGCAAGGCTACGATGAGCATCATCTAGAAACAGGTGACGAGAATCTAGATGATAGTCAAAATACTAACCAAGATAAAAATAATAAAAAGCATGATTAGTCATAACTTTTAGATTAATCATGAATAATAGCGCAATGGGTTTGATTCCGCCTGTTGCGCTATTTTTATTCGTTTGTTTTATTCGTTTGAACAAAACTCTATTTAGTATTTACTAAAACACGACTAAAACATGCTTAAAACGTTACAAAACATGCTTAAAATAAAAATCGGCACAAAATCGCCACAATCATGTTAAAAATCGTGTTTTGCTGTGTCGTCATTGAAAGATATTATAACAAAGATATGCTTGCGTTCGCCGTTATGACTGGAGGAAAGTTTTATGACTATCGCACAAGCGGGGGAAAGCAAGTCTCGTAGAGTTTTGTTAAAGCTCTCGGGAGAAGCATTTGGCGGTGGCGCCGTTGGTATAGATACTCATGTTATTCGTAGAATTGCTGGCGAGATTGTAAAAGCAGTGCATGAAGGCGTGCAAGTTGCAATCGTTGTTGGCGGCGGAAACTTCTTCCGCGGTGCAGAGCTTCAACAAGCTGGCATCGATCGTAGTCGTGGCGATTATATGGGTATGCTTGGAACTGTTATGAATTGCTTAGCTTTGCAAGATTTTCTTGAGCAAGCAGGTCAGGCAACTCGCGTTCAAACTGCTATAACAATGGGTCAAGTTGCTGAGCCTTATATTCCACTTAAAGCGATTCGACACTTAGAAAAAGGCCGAGTTGTAATTTTTGGTGCAGGCGCTGGAATGCCTTATTTTTCAACCGATACCGTTTCTATTCAGCGTTCTTTAGAGATTCATTGCGATGAAGTTTTAATGGGTAAGAATGGCGTTGACGGAGTTTATAGTGCAGATCCTCGCAAAGATCCTAATGCTAAGAAATTCCTCACTCTTAATTACCATCGCGCGCTTGTTGATGGTCTTGCAGTTATGGACGCTTCTGCGCTTTCTATGGCTAGAGACAACAGCCAAAAGATTCGTGTATTTGGTCTAGAAGGAGAAGGAAACGTTACTCGCGCATTAGTCGGAGATCAAATCGGAACTTTGGTTTCTAACGACGAGCCTACATTTGCTTAATAGATGAAATATTAGTGAATAATCATCAATAAATAGAACATGCAAATTAGGCAATAACTTAATAACCTAAAATTTAACAAACCTAAAATTTATAAATAAAATTTTAATTGGCACAACTAATACCAATAAAGGAGAACACATGCCAGCTATTATTGATCAGGCTCTTGAACAAATGAACAAGTCTGTTGAAGCTACAAAAGAAAACTTTATGGGCATTAGGACTGGTCGAGCTAATCCTGCTCTTCTTAATGGAATTATGGTTGACTATTATGGCGCGCCAACTCCTATTAAGGCTGTAGCTTCTATTGGCGTTCCAGAGCCAAGAACTCTTTCTGTTACTCCTTTTGATGCATCGCAAGCAAATGCTGTTGAAAAAGCTATTCGCGATTCAGATTTGGGTGTTAGCCCTAACAGAGATGGCAATGTTATTCGCGTTACAATGCCAGAGCTTACTGAAGAGAGGCGCAAAGAATACGTAAAGCTTGCTAAGACCAAGGCAGAAGAAGGCAAGGTTGCTGTTAGAAATATTCGCCGCAAGACTAAAGAAAGCATTGATAAGTCTGTTAAAGATGGCGAGATTGGCGAAGACGAAGGCGATCGTTTGCAAAAAGAACTAGATAAAGTAACTAAGCAAGTTACTGATTCCTTAGATGTTTTGCTAGAAGGCAAGCAGAAGGAAATCATGGAGGTTTGATTCTTTGGATTCAAATGCTACAAACGATGCTTATGAAGCTTTAACAGATATAAACAAGCGAACTGGCAGGAATATGCCACAAGCTATTGCAACTGCGGTGCTGCTGATTGCTGTAATTGTGGCATGTCTTCTTGTAAGCATAGATGCTTTTGTTGTTCTTCTAACTGTTTTTATGCTTCTTGCGTTGTGGGAATTACACGTTGATTTTGCTACAGCAGGATTTAGGATTCCTTTTGCAATTCTGTCTATTTGCTCGGTTATTACGATTTTTTCAACCTTCTACGCAAAGTGGCATGCAGTTGCAATGGCAAGTGGAATAACTGCCTCGCTTATTTTAACTGTTATTTTTGCAACTCTAAATAGCACTGTATCTAAAAGAACTATGCGTGCTGTAGAAAAGAAACTACAGCATGCAACTTCTAAAAGCTTAAAAGCTAATACTTTTACTAATACAGCTGTTTCGTTGTTTGTAGTGTTGTATATTCCTCTTCTTGCTTCTTGCATTATTTTATCTATAGCTGATTCTAAACAAGCTGTAGCGCACGCAATGCTACTCATATTTTTACCCGCTTTAAGCGATACGGGTGGTCTTTTTGCTGGAGCATGGTTAGGTAAACATAAGCTTTCTCCACGAATATCTCCAAAAAAGTCTGTTGAAGGACTTATAGGATCTATGCTTCTTGCACTAATCGGAGCTTACGCGATTGTTGCTGGATTCTATGGAACATCTTGGATTAAATTCTGGTGGATGCCTGCTGTTATGGGCATTTTGTCTGGAATTGTTGGAACTTTTGGTGATTTGTGCGCATCTATGCTTAAACGAGATATTGGCATTAAAGACATGGGTCATTTGCTTAAAGGTCATGGCGGAGTTTTAGATAGAGTGGACTCAATCTTGCTGTGCGCGCCAGTTTTAATGGCATTAATCAAAGCTGTTGGATTCTAATATTAGTTTTTACCAATTAGAATTTACCAATTAAACGTTTTAACAAAAGTCCTTATGTTTTGTTGAAAGTAAAAGAAAATAAAGGAAAGTAAAGAATATGACAATTTGCGCTATTCCTAGTCCAAGTATTTCTCAAATTACATTCGGACCTATTACATTAAGATTTTATGCGCTTTCGATTCTTGCTGGAGCACTAGTTGCAATTTGGATTGCTAATCGCAGATGGAAGCGAGAAGGCGGAGATTTTAACCAAATTCTAGATATAGCTCTTGTAAGTCTTCCTATGGGAATTGTTGGTGCACGTCTATATCACGTTATTACAACTCCAGAGAAGTTTTTTGGCGCAAATGGCGATTTTCTAGAAATTTTTAGGATTTGGAATGGTGGACTTGGAATCTGGGGCGGAGTAATACTTGGCTCTTTGGCTGCTAGTGCATTTTGCGTGTACAGAAAATATCCTATAAGTCTACTTGCTGATTGTGCAGCTCCTGCATTGCTTGTAGCTCAAGGAATAGGGCGCTTAGGCAATTGGTTTAATCAAGAACTTTATGGCGCTCCTACAACACTTCCATGGGGATTAAAACTTAATTATTCGGCGTCAAACGCAATTGGTCACAGTGAAAGATGCTACGACGGTCTTACGTGCCCAGAAGGCACACTTTTTCACCCAACGTTTTTGTACGAGATGCTTTGGAATTTTGCAGGTGCTGCTTTGCTTATATGCTTTAGTAAAGCGCTTAAAAGCAAGCTTAAGTCTGGTTCCGAGTTTGTTCTTTACGTAATGTGGTATACAGCTGGAAGAATGTGGATTGAAGCTTTACGTATTGATTTTTCACACACTTTCCTTGGAGTAAGAATTAACGTTTGGGTATCGATTGTTATTTTTATTGCTTCGATTATTGTTTTTGTTATTTTGCAAAATAGTAAAAAATCGCGAGTAAATCTTGTGAACCGTTTAATCGACATTACTGCATACGAACGTGAGCGCGAACTTCAATCCAAAACAAAAATGGTTTCTAAAAGAGAAGTCAAAGAGGAATCTAAGTTAAATAGTTAGTTTTAGTTAGATTTTGTTTTTCTAGTCGCTTGCTTTTCTTAGAATGGAACACATGAATATACAAATAGCACCTAGTATTCTTTCTGCAGATTTTTGCAATCTTGAAAGAGATCTTATAGCAATTTCAAATGCTGATCTTGTTCACGTTGACGTTATGGATCATCATTTTGTACCGAATTTAACTTTGGGGGAGCCGATTGTAAAGCGCATTTGCGAAGTTACTAATCTTCCTGTAGATGTTCATTTGATGATTGAAGACCCAGACCGTTGGGCACCAGAATACGCTAAGCTTGGGGCTGATTCTGTTAGCTTCCACATGGGTGCAACTCACGCTCCTGTGCGTCTTGCGCGTCAGCTTAGAGATATGGGTTGCAAAGCTTGCTTTGCAGTTCGACCGGCCGAGCCAGTTGAGCCTATTTTCGATATTTTAGACGAGTTTGACATGGTTCTTATTATGACTGTTGAGCCTGGTTTTGGTGGTCAAAAGTTCTTGAGTAATCAAATGAACAAGGTTCGCCGTTTACGCGATGAGATTACGCGACGCGGATTAAGCACACATATTCAGGTTGATGGCGGTGTTAGCCCATCTACTGCTGCAACTGTTGCACAAGCTGGAGCAGATGTTCTTGTTGCTGGCTCTGCAGTTTACGGAGCAAGTAGCCCAGCTCAAGCAATTGATTCTATTCGTAATATTGCTCAAGAAGCTTGGCGCGCATAGAAATATTGGGGCATAAAAGTGCCCCAATATTTTATTATTCGCAATAGTATTAGTATTGAAAATTTTATTTTTAGCAAGTTTTAAGGAAATTAGGTATGGTCAAATTCGTTTATAGTCAGGAATATAGTCCTGAAGCGCTTAATCGAGTTCTTACTGTGCCTAATGTTATTAGCTTTTTAAGAATATGCTCAATACCTTATCTTGCTGTTTTAATTGCGCAACACAAAATGTGGCCTGCTTTAATTGTTCTTGCAATAGCTGCACTTTCTGATTGTATTGACGGTTATATTGCAAGAACTTTTAATCAAGTTAGCAAATTAGGCCAGATTCTAGACCCTATTGCAGATAGGCTTCTTATAGTTTGCAGCACATTAGCTTTAGCATTTGCAAAGATTATACCTTGGTGGGCATTAGCTTTAGTTGTTTTGCGAGACGCAATAATGGCAATTTTAATTGTGATTCTTGCACAATACGACTATGGCCCTTTGCCTGTTAATTTTATGGGCAAAACTGGAACAGCATTGCTAATGGTAACTATTGTTCTATTTATGATTGTTTTCGCTATTGCAACAGAGCCAATGCTTATTCTATATGCTGCTGCAATAGCGTGCGCAATTTGGGGAATCACGCTTTATTGGTTTGCAGGAATATTATATTGTATACAAGCTTATAAACTACTAATAAAAAAGGCTAAATAATCCTTACGATTTTTTGAAAACGAGTTAATAGCAACGGATAAATCATGGTGGAAAAGACTTCTAAGCTAAATAAAAGTGGGGATCATGCCTCTAGTGGCACAATCCCAGAGTCTTTTCCTGCTCCAACTGTTGTTTTGTTTTCTAAACGCAGAGCAGTATTTTCTAAATCCGTGTTTGGTTTAGGCGCTCATCATGTTACAAATTCATCGTATACTTTTTCGTCGCATCGAGATAGGCATCGTAGGCTTGAAGATTATTCTCTTAGACTAATAGATGATTTAAGCAACAGGCCAGTTGATCCGCTTTTTATGGATTCTAGACTAAATAAGCAAAATGTTAGCAAGATTAGTCTTTGGATTACAAGAATAATTGTTTTTGTAATTTGCATTGCGGTTGGTACTGTTGGTAGTCAATTCGTACGTAAACTACACGCTGATTCGCGTAAAGCTATACGCGTATCTTTAGCGAACGAGCTTACGACTCGCGCAAGCAGATTCGACAATCTTGTTAAAGAAGTTGCAAAGCTTCGCGCTAGTGTAGACAAAGAGTCTAAAAGAATTAACACTCCGTACGAAAATCAAGTTGATAAATCCGACAACATGACTAATGGTACTCACGCTGTATATGGGCCTGGTGTTGTTTTGACTATTGCAAATCCTATTTCTGCAAGTAACGATGTTTCTAATGGTTCTCTTCCTAGAGAAATGTCTAAAGGCGCTAGAATCAAGGTTGTTACCGATAGAGATATTCAAATCTTTGTTTCTATTCTTTGGGATGCTGGAGCAGAAGCAATATCAATTAACGGATACAGGATTGGTTCTCAAACATCGATTCGTACTGCAGGATCCACGATTCTTGTTGGAGTTAATCAAACTCAAAGCCCGTATACGATTGAGGCAATAGGAGACAGCTCAAGCCTTATTGAAAAGTTAAATTCTCAAAAGCATTCTGAATGGTTTACATCTCTTACAAATGCTGGCATTAATCCACAAGTCTCAGCTACTAGTAACTTAAAGTTATCGGCAGCTGGAACGGGAGAAGTAAATTTTGCAAAAGAGTTGACGAGTAGAAGATAGAAAAATAGGAAAGATAGGAAATAGGTTATGACAGCTATTCTTGGATTGATTTTAGGAGCACTTATTGGTATTGTTGTGCATCCAGATATTCCAGTGGTTATTCAACCGTATTTGCCAATCATGGTGCTTGCTGCACTAGATGCTCTTCTTGGCGCTGCTAGAGCCTATTTTGAGCGCAGCTTTTCCGACAAAGTGTTTGTTATTTCGTTCTTCTCAAATGTTATTGCTGCAGCGCTTTTAGTTTTGCTTGGCAACCAGCTTGGAGTTGGTGCACAATTGCAAACGGCTGTTATTGTTGTTTTAGGAATACGAATCTTCTCTAACGTTTCTGCAATTCGTCGTTTTATATTTAGGGGATAGATTCAGGGGATAATATGAAACATCCACTTGCGAATACTTCAAAAAACAGCGTAAAAAACAATGAATTAAGCGATAATAATATTGATAAAAATATAGACAATATTGTTAAGCGGCTTCATCGCCAGCATGCTAAAGATCGAGAAAGCGACCGCACTCAAACAGGTTCCTTCCCGAAAGTTACGCGCAAAAATAAGCCATCTTTGCAAGGTCATGTTACAAGAACGCGCATTCTAACAGGCTTGCTTGTTATGCTTCTTTGTGCTCTTCTTAGCTTTGCATATATGATTCAAGTAAATCGAAGTGCTCTTGTGTACCAAACTATGAGCGAAGACGAACTTACACGATTGATCACGGAAACTAATTCTCAAATACAAAATCTTGAACAACGAAAGTTTGAATTAACAAGTCAGCTTAATTCTCTAAAAGCATCTGTGAATAAGCAAGAAGAAGCTGCTAGAATTGCTAAGCAAAATTCGCAAACAAGCGGCTTGATTTCTGGTCGTCTTCCAGCAATTGGAAAAGGTGTTATTATTCATATTACAGCTGGAGAAAAAGAGCGCGTAGATGCTGCAACTATGTTTCAGCTTATAGAAGAGCTTCGCAATGCTGGTGTGGAAGTTATGTCTATTAACGATATTCGTATTGTGACTTCTAGCTACATTTCCGACACTAAGCATGGATTGCTGTGTGATGGAATCGAGATAAATCCTCCTTACATAGTTAAGGCTATTGGCGATGCGCAAAATTTGCAAAACGCCGTAAATATTGCAGGGGGAGTTGGATCTAGATTAAAAGTTAAATTTGGCGCTTCCGTATACGTTTCAACGCCTGAAGAGGTTGAGATTCGTTCAACACGCGAACCAAAACAGTATCAATATGCAAAACCGGTCGAATAAGAAGGTAAAATAGCAATTATGACTGAACCTATTCCTACAGCTGGCGAAACAACCATTATTGGCATGCCAGCAATAACTATTCCTGTAAATTCTAGTGCAGACCGCCCTCTAAAGCAGGATGATTTAGACACAATAGCAAAACTACTGCCAGGCACCGCTTTGCTTATTTCTACACGTGGGGCAGTTTCTGGGTCTCGTTATTTGCTAGACGAAGATGTTGTATCGGTTGGGCGTGATTCCAGAGCAGATATTATGCTTGACGATTCTACTGTTTCTAGAGCGCATGCAGTGTTTAGAAGGAATGGAAACGTTTTTAGCATTGCAGATGCTGGCAGCTTAAACGGAACCTATGTTAATCGTAATCGAGTTGATGAAGCAGTTCTTAATAATGGCGATGAGATTATGATTGGCAAATATCGCTTAATGTTCTTTACACAAAGTGCTGTTAGTAAACGATAATAAACAATAATGGTGTTAAAAAACTCTTCTAGTAAAAATGCACTGGCGGATTTCTACGAATCTAATAATCAGCCAGTGCAAGGGGAGTTATTTGCTTTTTCTAGCGAAGGAGAAGAGTCCGTAGGATATCGCGGAAGCGTTGCAATGAAGATTGCTGGAATAACCTATAGGCAACTTGACTATTGGGCTAGAAAAAACATTATTGAGCCTTCTATTAATCCTTCTCACGGGTCTGGATCCAGGCGTTTATATTCTTTTAAGGATATTTCTATTATGGCGGTTGCTAAGCGACTTTTAGACGCTGGCGTAAATCTTACAAACGTTACAACAGCTATAGTTTTTTTGAATTGTTATAGTGTTAGTCATCTTGAACGCATGACAATAATTTGCGATGGTCAATCTGTTATGGAATGTAACAATAATCAAGAAAATATGTTTAGCATGCTAGAAGGCGGCTCAGCTGTTTTTGCAATCGCAGTTGGATGCATTGTTAAGCAAGTACGAGCTGATTTATCTAAAGAATCTTCAAACTAAAAATATTTTCAAATCTTAAAATCTTACTTAAAACCTATATCATATTGAAAATATTCGAATAATAAAATATTAAAAGTAATAAATAATAAGAATAATAAAAGTGGAGTATTAGTACTAATTCTTATCTAGTGTTTGTGCTTTATGACTAATCTGACATAACGTACATTATCGGATACTTATATAGGATTATTTTTATATAGAAATATTATTTGCGCAAAGTATTAGAATTATCAAAATATTCATCAATAGCAATGCTTAAATCGCAAACATTGTCAATAATTCTATAAGCACCGTGCTTTTTAAGCTCACCAGGCTCTGCGTAACCCCAAGCGCAACCAAGACAATCAATGTAGCAAGCTAATGCGCCATCTGCGTCCGTCCATCGATCGCCAACCATTAATGCTTTGTCTAGCGAATAGTCAAAACCAATATTTTTTAGAACATAACGTATAACTTGGTCTTTTTTAATTCTAGACATATCAGCACTTGCGCCGTAAATTCCATCAATTAAATCTGTTAATCCAAAATAATCACAAATAGGCTTAACTTGATATTCTGGCTTGCAAGATGCTGTAGCAAGATAATATCCAGATTCACGTAATTTCTTTAATTGTTCTGGAATTCCTTCATAAACCTTGTTCAAAAGGCTTCCAGTGATTTTGCTACCACTAGGATCTCTAGGATCTGTAAAAGTTGCAACTTCGGAATAATACTTTCGATACAACTTTACGCCTTCTAATTGCAAATCTTCTGGCATACCATTTCGTTGAAAAGATTCAAGAATAGACGGCCCTACAAAACGCATCATCTCTTCATCGTCTGGAATTTGCATTCCTAAATCGCTCATAGCTTTTTTAGCACATGCGATAATTCCCATATGAGATTGAGTTAAAGTGCCATCTAAATCAAGCAAAACAACTTTCATGGCGTTTCCTAAAAATCCTAAATTAATAATTAATATTAGTGATTAATCGCAAAATTAAAGCAAAAACTATACAAAAAACTACACAGCAAAGACTACTCGTAATCAGGAATCCAACCTTCGTGATGCATCTTCAAGCGCTTATCAAGCAAAGCTTTAAGCTCTTCTTCGCTTCTACGCTCTAAAAGCATATCCCAATGAGTTCGAGCTGGCTTATTAAAATCATCATCTGGCCTATCTGCATCGCCTTCTTTATGCGCTAAAGCACCACAACGGCATTCCCATTCTTCTGGAACTTCTGCACCTTGAGCAAGCGGGAGAATAGTCCTATGCCCTTTAGGACAAACATATGTAACATCATTACGAGCTGCAAAATCAACATTATCGTCGGATTCTAGCGACTTTGCACCAATGCTCATACCACGTAAACTGCGTTCTGCCATATTATATTCTCCTTTTAGTTTCCATTATAAAGCTAGCGAATTGCACGGACTATAAATACTAAACATCACAAAATACTAAACATCACAATAGGCTACTACCCCACGATTAATTATTTGAACTGCTTCATATGCTTTGTGTGCTAACGAATCGTCTACATTAGGCAAAATTCTTAAATAATCGCTAAGAACAGCAAGCTGATTAAGCAAGTCTATAAGTCTTTTAGCAAAACGAACAAAATCCCCACCCGTAATATCTGTATTTTGCAAAATATCAAGCAAATCAGCGCCTTGCGCCCAATCATATATAAGGTCTACTGCGCCAAAATCAAGCGATTTCAACGCATCAAGATGATTGTTTAAGCACATATTGCTTATGCGCATAAACAATTCCTTTAATCTAGAAACAGTATTGAATACAGCGCCGTCTAATCCGCCAGGATATCTTCTTGGCTCAGATCCAACTGGACCTCTAGACTCATAAACCAAAGAAGATACGCAACTCAACAGCTCAATAGGAGTTAAATCATTAAAAATACCTTCGCAAATAGCTTGCGCAAAAACAACATCAAGCTCGTTATAAAGTCGTCTAAGAAGCTGACCTTTATTAGTCAAAGCAAACGTATTACCTGTTTCTTTTAAGTAATCCAAACTACAAAGAACGTTGCAAATACGGTCAAAACATCTTGCAACAGAACCAGTTCTAGAATTATAACGTTCTTTAACTTGATTTAACTCTTTTGTTTCTCTGGCCCAATAATAGCCCCAATGCAAGTGACTCTGAATATCTGGGCAATTTGCGCAAGGATGGTTTCTTTCTTGACTACGCAAACTAGCAATTTTGTTATCTAACTCTTTGAAGGCATTTGAACGCTCTAAGTCGCTAGAAAACAGAGTATGCTTAAGTTTTCTACGCTGATCATGTTGAGCGTCTTTAAGACGCATTCTAAGAGTCATAAACTCAGCAAAATCGCCATTAGAACAATAAAAAGCCTGCTCATAGCCACTAATCGCCTCTTGAAGCTCCTCAATACGACTCAAAAGGCGCGCTGCAGAAGCGTTCGCTTCCCATTGAGCAAATGAGCTACTAAGCGTTACTCGAGCTGTTTTTGCATCGCTATTATTAAGAAGATTAACAGCCATATTAAAAGTTGGAACAAAGCTGGAGTGAAGAGGATAAACACGCTTACTAGAAAGAGAAGCCGCTTTAGCTGGGTCAAAATCAGGATTGTCTATTAAAACAGCATGACCAATATCGTCAATTCCGCGTCTTCCAGCTCGGCCAGTAAGTTGAGTAAACTCGCCAGGCGTAAGAGGAACATGACCTGTACCATCATACTTAACTAGCTTTTCTACAACAACACTCCTAGCTGGCATATTTAAGCCTAAAGCAAGCGTTTCTGTAGCAAAAATAATCTTAATAAGACCACGCTCAAAAAGAGTTTCAACAATATGCCTAAAAATCGCAATCATACCTGCGTGATGAGCCGCAAATCCTTGTTCCAAAGCGTATCTAAAGCGTTCAAATCTAAGCGCTTTTAAGTCACTTTTAGAAAGCTTATTTTGCGAAATCATTGAATCAACAATTCTACGAATCTCGTACATCTCTTCATCGCTTGTAAGAGCTAGACCAGCGTTTAAGCATTGCTGAACAGCTTGATCGCAACCAGAACGTGAGAAAATAAAGTAAATCCCAGGAAGCATATTAAGATAATCAAGCTCGTCAATAACAGCCCATCTTTTAGGAGTATGACGAATAGTTAAAGACGACTTGGAATTTTTTTGTAAATCACTAGAGCGATCGCGCGATTTTCTTTTAGAAAACTTACCTTTATAAGAACGCTTATCTTTACTTAAATAAGAAGATTTTTTGCGCAAAGCAGCGTTTTCCCACTGGCTTAACTTTCTAGTTAAAGCAAGATTTACACGATTCGTTGGTTTGCCATTTTTATCTGTATCGTAAAGATTAAGAAGCTCTGGCTCTGTTTGACCATCTTTTTGAATAATAACATGACGCTCAAGAGGAACAGGCCTATGCTCATCCACGATTAAATGAGTGTTTCCGCGAACAGAAGAGATCCATGCGCTAAAATCTTCAACATTAGAAACAGTTGCCGAAAGTCCAATAATTTTAACGCTTTGCGGAAGATGAATAATAACTTCTTCCCAAACTGCTCCTCGGAATTTATCTGCTAAATAGTGCACTTCGTCTAGAACAACAAATCCAAGCGAATTAAGTGTTATCGAACGCTCATAAAGCATATTTCGTAAGACTTCTGTTGTCATAACAACAATATCTGCTTCACTGTTAACAGACGTATCTCCTGTTAACAGACCAACTTTATTAGAGCCGTAAACTTCGCAAAAATCATGATATTTTTGGTTGCTAAGAGCCTTGATTGGAGTTGTATAGAAGGTTTTAACACCGCGATTTACACCCAAAAAAACAGCAAAATCTGCTACAACAGTTTTACCAGCACCTGTAGGAGCAGCAACAAGAACGTTATCTCCATTTTCTAGAGCATCAATTGCCTCAAGTTGAAAATCATCCAAATCAAAGCTTAAGGAACTTTCAAATTTAGCAGCCATTGATTTAGAATGTTGCAAAGTCTTGCGAAACGCACTAAATCTTTGAGACGGAGATAATGGGAGCGTAGTCATAAACTATTCTTTAGTTTCCTTTAGTTTCTTTAGATTCATTAAAAATTGGATTGTCAATATCTTCTTTGCGCAAAGACAAGTTATTCCAATGTTGCCAAACAATTCTATGAGAATCTCCTACTTTTTCTTGGCGCTTTAAAACTCTAATTCGAGCCTCTTCTACACGTTGAGCAGCATCGAAAATCGGACGCGTAAAAAATGGATATGAATCCTTTTTCAACGAATCTTCACTGTTTTGCAACTTTTCAAAACAGGAATAAGCCTTAGTATAAAAACTTGTGCAATTCGTTAAAATCTTATACGCGCATTTAAGCGCGTACGCAAGCCCTGCACCAATCATGCATAGCATAAAAAGAGTTAATAAAAGCCAAATCCACCATGGCATTTTAATTCTCCAAGTTTTGGCAATCGCTATTATTAACGCTTAATTCTCGCTGTGCTCGAGCAATAATCATAGTGCGCAAAGTTTCTGGAGAAACAGCTTTAATATGACGAGCGTGAGCAATGCAAAATGCAACAAACCAAGAGTCGGAAGAAACCGTTAAATGAACCTTAACGCCAGTTCCACAAGGCTCGATTGTAGCTCCAGAAAGACTCTTTAAGAAGTTCAAATCTGGCTCATCTGTAATAAAGCATGTTTGAGTGCCATTGTCAAAACTCCATTTTCTAAGTTCGCTAACTGGAACATCTGGAATTTCTACAGGGCAAATAGGCTTAATAACTTCTGCACGCTCAATTCTTGCAACGCGCAAAACCTGCCAAATTCTCGGCAAACCGTTTGCTTTATTAATCGAAGTGTCTTTTGCAACAAAAGTACGCTTATCTTGTGGAGTTTGAGCCTCAACATCTGTCCAAACAGCAACGTAGTAAACGCCTTCATCAACAAAAATCTTAGAAGGAGCAACAATCTTTCTGCGCGTTCTACCAGCACCATCTGTGTACTCCATGTCGATTAATGCATTAGCACTAATAGCGCTGCGAACAACAGAACAATTTCTAGGCTCTACCTCGTAACCAGTAAGGCTAAGCCAAGGAGTCTCCCCTGGGCTAACATGCCTACGCAAACGCATGTAAAGCGCTTTGGCTTGATCTCTTTGTTCAACAGGCAAAAGAGGAGAATGCGCAAGGTAGTTGATAGAAGCCGTAAGCATGCTCATATATTGTTGAGAAACTCCAGCTAAACGCTCAAGACCAAGCGAATTAGTTGCGGAAACAATACCTTCGGCTTCTAAAAGAGACCAATCAATATCGAAGAATTGGCTACCTGCCATCTCGCCATCGTCGGAAACAGTAGTAAGCGTATTAATGTCTTTATGCAAAATCGCAACAAATCTACGAAGTTCATCGTCATTCTTAGGTTTGCCAATGAATCTTACAGCAAGCTCATTTAGTGGGAATTCTTCTCCAAGATGAGCAGAAAGGAAAAGCATTAGTCGAAGTCTGCGATCTACTT
The DNA here is from genome assembly GCF_056746795.1 of Gardnerella sialicivorans subsp. sialicivorans. Taxonomy (NCBI): domain Bacteria; kingdom Bacillati; phylum Actinomycetota; class Actinomycetes; order Bifidobacteriales; family Bifidobacteriaceae; genus Gardnerella; species Gardnerella sialicivorans. The sequence continues at coordinate 222,408 of NZ_JBWPXA010000002.1, read as the reverse complement.
CGCTTCCAGTTTGGAAAGACGTCTTTTTTTGACGAGACTTGTCTGGCTCGTTTTCCGAAAGGGCTTGATTATCTTCCGCATTAGAACGTGCAGAATCAACGCTTTGATCAGCGTAATTCTCGTCGCATTCAACGAATTGCGTAGCAGCATTAAGTCTTCTATGGAAAGCATCCGCCGCTTCTTGAGGGCTTACAACGCAAGAACCTGGATGTTCAAGAACAAACATTGCTAAATCGTCGGAATCAGTGTATGCAACGTTCAAATGTTCACCATCAACGTCAACAGTTGCTGCAAATCTTCTAGAATCAATAACCTTAACCAATGCGTCTGGAATTGTTTGAGTTCCAAGTCCTGGAGCAATCGAATCTAAGCCCAAACCAGGAATAGGTGTTTGAGGAACTCTAGGAGCAGTACGAGATGCAGAAGAATGTTGCTGATCTACTTTGCGCGATTCGGAAGAAGAAATCGACATAGAACGAGCTAAATAATTAGCAGCCGCAAGAACAGGAAGCTCTTCTTGTTCAAAGCGAATACGCACGCGAGGTTCGTCACCAAGTTGCAGCCTGTAAGATGCAAAATCTTGGCCTTCTGACTTTGAAGAATATTCAGGCTGACGAGATTCAATCGCAATACCCATAGCTGCAAGCTTTGCACGATCTCTTTGGAATTGCTTTGCAAACGCAGCCTTTGCAGCTTGATCTGCAAGCTCTCCATAAGAATCGGCATAAGCCTTAACTCGTTGCGCAATCTGACGCGAAGTCAGCCATTGTGGAAATGCGGAAGACAACACAGCCAGCACATCAAGCTCGTGTTTACCCCACTTATCGGAAAAACGACGTCTTCCGTTACTTCCTTCTGCCATTTGTCCTCACGTATCGTTTCTTTTGTAGTTTCATCTTGTGTTAAAAACATGCTAAAAATGCTAAATTCTCAACACACACCTTAACTATTTTAATGGTGTTTTGCCATACGTGTGGACATTTTCAAAAAAAGTCATTAATTTTCTTGAAAAGCTATTAGTCAACACTGTAAAATCGTTGAAATTAAGCCATTTTCCACACGACACGCCCGAATGAATTTATTTTGCGATTACACCCACTCATCTGGTTCAATGCCCTGAGGCCCCACAAATTCGCCATTTGGAACGTAGCTTGGCTCCCCCGTATCTTCTAAAACAGCATCCGCAAACATAGAGACTTGACTTCCAAAAGTCCAATCACCTCGTATTGTAACAGATTTTGCAGCCGCCAAAGCTGGAACAGAATACGGGAATCTTTCGTTAAAATCATCAATAGTCTTATAAAATCGTGGATCTAAATCCACATTTGGAAATATGTAATTGCCATCTTCCATCTCGTAAGAATCCGTAAGGTGGAAGCGATCGGAACGCATTATAAACAAATCGTTAGTAGTCTTTACAGGCAAAAATCGCATTCTATCAACCTCAACACAAATCGCATCGTCAAAAAGCGAAACAGCCGAGCCCATAGCAGTTTCAAGCTGAATCACCTTTTCGCTTGAATCATCAGTTGGGTCAACAGTCTTGTGATTGCAAATAACTGGAAGAGGAAGCACACCTTTATATTTTTTAAGAATCTTTTGCAAAGCATCAACACGAATCCAAATATTGTTAGTATTAAAATAAGGATGTTTATTAATACTTTGCGCACTTCTTCTATCTTCTGCAGCAACTTGAGTCATTTCACGAAGCATCATTCTACCAGTTTCAAGACTTCTAACAATATGACCACCTTTACGGTCTGCTTGAGTACGCTTAGCAACCTCAATCATGATTGATGCACCAGTATTTTCAAAATGCTGAGCAAGAGTTCTAGACGGTCTTGCGCCTAAATTGTCGGAGTTAGAAATGAACAAGTACTTAATGCCATTTTTCTCTAGAATATCCAACAATCCAGATTCCCAAATAGTTGAAAAAATGTCACCGTGACCCGGAGGGCACCATTCTAAACTACTATCTTTAGAACAAGAAACAGGCTCACCCGTTTCCTCTAAAAGCTTTGGCTCTTGATGCTGAATAATTTCAACAGGAATATTTTCTTGAGAAAACTTTTTTGTACGCTTTAATACTTGTAAAGTATCTTTAGATGTGCGGAAAGAGTTCATAAAAATCAAAGGCAAATCAACGCCTAAACGTTGGCGCGCTGTAAGAACTTGACCAATTATAATGTCAATAAATCTCATTTGACGAGCTTTATGTCTTCTAACTGGCAATAAAGACTTTGCGCAAGACAAGCCCATTGATGTTCCAAGACCACCATTTAGCTTAATAAATGCCGTTTTTGAGAATGCGCTAACAGCTTTATTATGATCAATTGTTTCATAAATCTCATGAAAATTTGGCACAGTCTTAATAGGCTCTACTGCGTTTTCGCGAATAAATCCGCCAGCTTTATCTTCATTCCACACTTTATAAAGACGTTCAAATTGGCTAATAGCAACTTCGCTCATACCGTGTTCGCGCATCTTTGCAGCGGACAATTCAAAAGTGTTGTCCATTTAACGCAGCCTCCCTGTATGCATTTTGATTAATAGTTTATCTGCTTAGACAATATGTTGCAAACAAAAATGGACTCACGCGTTAAACACGCAAGTCCATTTTTACGTTTCAAATAGTTTTTAATAAGTGAAACTTAGCAAAAACTATTCAGCAGAGCCTTTGCCAACCTCAACACGAGCGAAAGCTAAAGCAGAGCCGCCAACTTCCTTGAACAAGTCGCCAATAGTCTTGGAAGGATCCTTAACATAAGCTTGCTCAAGGAGAACAGTTTCCTTGAAGAAGGCGTTCAAACGACCTTCAACAATCTTTGGAACGATCTTTTCTGGCTTGCCTTCTGCCAAGGATTTCTCGGTAGCAACGCGACGCTCGGACTCCAACACATCTGCTGGAACGTCTTCGCGGCGGAGCCACTGAGCACCCATAGCGGAAATTTGCAAAGCGGCTTCGTGAGCAACCTTAGCGCCTGCTTCGTCGGTAGCAATCATAGAAACAATGCTTGGAGGTAATTCAACGGACTTCTTGTGAGCATAAACCTCAACATGAGGACCGCTAACCTTAGCAATCTGGCCAACCTTAACGTGCTCGCCAAACAATGCTGCTGCTTCTTCAACTTCTTCCTTAACAGTAGCATCTCCAGCCTTAGCGGCAAGAAGCTCTTCTGCACTAGAAGCATTGGCTTCAATAGCATTGTTCAACACAGTTTCGGAGAATTCAACAAACTTTGGTGTCTTAGCAACAAAGTCAGTTTCGGAATTCAACTCAACTGCATAACCAGTTTCGCCTTCTGCAGTCTTAACAACCTTAGAAGCAACGGTTCCTTCTTGAGCCTTGCGACCTTCACGCTTGCCAGCGGCCTGAATGCCCTTAGCACGGATGATTTCCTTAGCGCGAGCTACATCGCCTTCGGCTTCAGTAAGAGCCTTCTTAACGTCCATCATGCCTGCGCCAGTTTCTTCGCGCACCTGCTTAATCAACGCTGCAGTAATTGCTGCCATTTTGTTCTCCTCATTAACTGCCAACAGGCTTATTCAGCCTTGGCTTCATTGTCGGACTGTTCAGATTCCTTAGTGAGCAGTTCCTTTTCCCATGCTGCCATTGGCTGAGCATTGGCATCTTCAGCCTTTGCACCCTTGCCAGCGTGATCAAGCAAACCTTCTGCAACAGCATCGGCCATCAAGCTTGTAAGAAGCTCTACGCCACGAATTGCATCGTCGTTTGCTGGAATTGGATACTCAACGGATTCTGGATCGGTGTTGGTGTCAACGATTGCCACAACTGGAATACCGAGCTTGTGCGCTTCTTCAACAGCCAAAGCTTCCTTGTTAATGTCTACAACAAACATTGCAGAAGGAGTACGGTTCATATTACGAATACCGCCGAGCTGCTTGGAAAGCTTATCCTTTTCGCGCTCAAGAAGCAAAAGTTCCTTCTTGGTTAAACCAGATCCACGAACGTCGGTAAAGTCCATTTCCTCGAGTTCCTTCAAACGCTTTACGCGAGTAGAAACAGTCTGGAAGTTAGTCAACATACCGCCGAGCCAGCGCTCACTTACGTAAGGCATGTTTACGCGAGTAGCCTGATTTTGCACAGCTTCTTGAGCCTGCTTTTTAGTACCCACAAACAAAACAGTGCCATTATGAGCAACAGTCTGCTTAATAAAGTCATAAGCCTTGTCGATCATGTCGAGCGACTTGAACAAATTGATGATATGAATACCATTGCGCTGAGTAAGAATGAACTGCTTCATCTTTGGATTCCAGCGACGAGTTTGGTGACCGAAGTGCAAACCAGCCTTCAGCATTTCGCTCATGGTAATCTGTGCCATATCTATATACCTTTCTTGTCGGTTCTTGCCTGGCCATGTCTGTTCGCATGCAACTTGGTTTTAACACATTAAAACCAAAGCCGACCGACACGAACGGACGCGTACATGGCGCGTATATGCGCATTCTGATAGACAATAAAAACGAGCAATCGTATAACGCGACAACACTCATGCTCAAAGCGAACACGCAAAGTCATATTATAACAGAAGCTTTATACTAACTTTGGTAGCAATTCCTATAAAAAATCGCAATAATTTATTGAATTAGCTACATAAAATTATCTACAATATCTAAATTATCTACTTAGAATAACTATTGCGCAATTGACGCAAAGCTTGCTTTCTAACATCTTTTTCTAAACGATCAATATACACATGACCATCAAGATGATCACATTCATGTTGAATCATGCGAGCCATTAAGCCTTTACCTTCTAGAACAACAGTTTTGCCGTCTAGATCTATCCCTCTTGCTCTGGCATAATCAGCCCTTCGGGTCTTATACCATAATCCTGGAACCGATAAGCAGCCCTCATCTCCGTATTGCTCACCACTAAGTTCTTCTATAACAGGATTCAAAATATAGCCTATTGTTCCATCAATATTATAAGAAAATGCTCTAAGATTAACACCAATTTGGTTCGCGCTAAGTCCTGCACGACCTGGATCGTTTACAGTTTCTAATAAATCTTCTACAAGACTTCTAACAGATGGCGTAATCTCGCGAATTTCATCACAAGGCGTTCTAAGAACAGGGTCTGGAACAACGCGGATTTGTCTAATAGTCACGGCACTCCTTAAAACAAAAGGCTAATTAAAATCGCAATCCATAATTATACAAACTTTATAGTAATACCATCTGTAAATCTGTATTTGCAATTGTTAATTAGCCTATTAGTATCTTACTTCATAAAATCTTATTCACTAACGGTTTGGTTTGCTCCATCTTCATCATTTGAATAAGATTCTCTAGAATCGGATTGCAAAGGCAAATCTTCTCCAAAACGCTTCAAATGCGTTGCAGCTTGATCAATAGCTTGCTTAACTTTAGGAGTAACAACCTCTTGAGCCTGCTTAACAGTTTCTTGAGCTTGCTTAACAGTTTCGGTTGTTTTATCTAAAATCTTAACCGTTGCAGGAAGTGGCCTACTATTTGGTTTTGGAGCATAAAGTTGCGTTTCAATAATATCGCTATATTTCTTCAAAACCTTTGGACGCACAACCTTCATACTTGGCGTTAACGTACCAGCATCTTGAGAGAATTCTTCGTCTAAGATAACAAATTTACGAATAGATTCCGCTCTAGAAACTGTGCTATTAGCTTGATCAACAAATTGCTGAATAACAGATCGTATTGCATCATTTTGTACAATATCTTTCATTGGAATAGTCTCATCCATTCCTTGATTATTAAGCCAAGAACGAACCATATCTGGCTCAAGCTCAATAAGAGCAGAAACAAACGGCTTTCCATCTCCAACAACCACTGCATGCGAAACAAGAGGACACTTTGCAATAATAGTTTCAAGAGGAGCAGGGCTTATGTTTTTTCCGCCAGCAGTGATTATAATGTCTTTCTTTCTGCCAGTAATTGTTAAGAAACCCTCATCATCAATCTCGCCTAAATCGCCAGAATGAAGCCACCCATCTTGATCAATAACTCCTGCAGTAAGATCTGGCTTTCCGTAATATCCAACAAAAACATTAGGACCTTTTACAAGAACTTCGCCATCATCTGCAATGCGAATGGTAATTCCAGGACCAGGCTTTCCAACAGAACCAACTTGATTTGCGTGTTCAAAATTAACAACGCATGGAGCAGCCGTTTCTGTCATTCCATAGCCTTGAATAAAAGTTATGCCATCTAATCCATTAAAGAAGTGAGCAAGCTCTGCATTTATTGGAGCACCGCCACAAGCAAGCCACGCTAAATTAGGACCAAGCGCAGATCTTATAGAAGAACCAACAGTCTTCATATAAAAATCGTGTTGCAATTTTGCGTAAATAGAATGCGATTTTCCTTCAACTTCGTATTTAGACCACTCAACAAAATGCTGAACAGCCTTAGCAAAGATTCTACCTCGGATTCCAGCACCAGCCTTTTGAGATGCTGCGTTATAAACTTTCTCAAACACTCGAGGAACACCAAGTAAATACGTAGGCTTAAAACTACGCAAATCTGCCAACAAATGTTTAGCGTTTGGCACATAACCAATAACACCGTTTGCTCCAATTGCAACATACTGAATATACCTTGCAAAGCAATGCGCAAGAGGAAGGAACAGAAGTATTCTGCTTGGCTTGTACAACATGTCGTTTAGAACATCGTATGCTGCGTAAACAATGTGCGTAAAGTTTCTATTAGTAAGCATTGCTCCCTTTGGCTTACCAGTAGAGCCAGAAGTGTAAACAATAGTTGCTAAATCATCTGCTTTTATTTGATTAATAGCATTATTTAGCTCATCGTCGCTTATTGACTTTCCAAAATCAATAACAGCATCAATGCCATTGGCCTTAAAGTTAAAAACCGTCTTTAATGAAATTCGCTTATTGTCTTGACGAACTCTTTCCAAGCATTGTGCATGCTCATCGTCTCCAGCAAAAGCAATAACAGGCTTTACTTCCGCAATAATATCTGCAGCTTGAAGAGCGGAGTCAGTTTCGTAAATAGGAATACTTACAGCACCAATACAAGCGCACGCAAAGTCCACAACGCCCCATTCATAACAAGTTGGAGAGTAAATAACGATTTTATCTCCTTGCTTAACGCCAAGAGCGATTAAGCCTCTTGCAGTAGAACGAACTTTGGATAGCATCTGTGATGCGCTAACATCGTGCCATTGGCGAGTATTGTCATCTTGCCATTGTGCAATTACGCCTTGCGGGTCTCGCATTGCTCTATTGGCAAGCAACGAATAAATTGTGTCACCGTCATTAGTTGGGTGAATGTCTTCTACAGAAAATTCTCGCAGCATATTCTTAATTGTACGGTATGAGCAAGCCAACACAAAACCATGATCATACAAAAATAGGCATGGAAAATTGGCATTTTTTACAAAATGATGACTATTTAGCAAATAATTATTTATAAAGCCCCTAGAGTCAAACATGCAAACGCAAGCTATAGTCTAGAGGCGTTACACAAACTATGATTACGCAAAAATCTAACCTATATCTGCTAACGTGCAAACCCATTTTCCCATTATGAATCTAAGTGTTAAAGATGTCCAATATTCTGTATCTCCAATATGAAGCAAAACAACTGCCTCTAATCGCGATGGAGAAACCAGTATTCCATTTATCATCTTAGGTATTGTTGGATTGCTTCTTAACTTAGAAGCTTCTTCCTCATTATGCTTATCTTTGTAGCATTCGTTAATCAAATACCACATATTCTCAAGTTTATATATGCACTCTTTTGTTAATGCTCTTTTCATCTCTGGAGATATTGGCCTGCCATGAGAAATATCACCGACTATGCATGCTACTTTGCATATTTGCATTGCAAGATACAAGTACATCTTTTTGCCATGTGTATTATTGAAACACGATGATACGTGATAACTTGCCATTGATTTAGAAGAGCCAACTGGTATTGAACCTTCATACACTGGAAAAGTTATTCTATCTTTATTCTGGAACCGCGACGGATCTGCTTGATCTGGGAAGTTACTGTTAATAACCTCCCAAAATGTCTCATTATCGTCGTCGTTTGCGTATAACAGAGTACTAGAAAAATTTCTCATTTGCTCCTTCTTCCCTAAAATTTTGTCAAGTCATTTATTGTTTAATTCCTTATATTTGTTTATTTTGTTTTCACCTTATGTTTAAGGTTTAAGTAAAGCATACAGCTTATTCAAAAAAATAAAAGAGTTAATTCAATATGTGGATAAGACATTCATAATCCTTGATTTTTCGGCGAAAATTCAAGGATTATCTAATAAAAGTTATGCACATTGTGCAAAAAGAATTGGGTTATATGCAAAAAGCTAAGTTGACTAGTTCTATTTTCAGAATATTCATCAGCTTAGCTTTACACAGTTTTGACGCTTGCCCCCATTTTTCGGACTATAACCCAATAACCCAATATATGTGCGGAGACATGTGACAGAAAATAAAAAAATCTCAGCGGAATATTATGGAATACTGCTGAGACATAAAAAATGGAGCGGACAGCGGGACTCGAACCCGCGGTCTCAACCTTGGCAAGGTTGCGCTTTACCAACTAAGCTATATCCGCAAACAAGATGCCATAGTAGCCTGATTTATTGTTTAATGCAAGTTATAATCAAAAATAAAAAATGTATAGTGATTTTCTGCTGTATTCAAGCGATTTTACGGAGTGTTGAGCAGAAGAAAAAGATAAGAAAACGATAAGAAAAATATTGAATACGATAATTATTATCATTAAGCCATAAATTTTTATAAAAATTTTTATTAAAATGTGATTTTTATCATGAAAAATCGTAAAAATAATGTAGAATAAAAATAGCTTTTACCAAACAGGTAAAAGAAAACTGAAAAAGCAATGTTTTTCAACGATGAAGCATAGAACAAGGAGGTTTCTATGAAGGCTATTGTTGCAACCAAAGATAAGAAGGCTCAGGTTGTAGAGAAGGAACTTCGTCCATTGGAATTTGGTGAAGCCTTACTCGATATGGAGTGCTGCGGCGTATGCCACACCGATCTTCACGTTAAGAACCAAGATTTTGGCGATAAAACTGGCGTTGTTCTAGGCCACGAAGGCATTGGTATTGTTAAGGAAGTTGGCCCTGGTGTTACAACATTAAAGCCAGGCGACCGTGCATCTGTAGCATGGTTCTTTAAGGGTTGCGGACATTGCGAATATTGCACCACGGGCAGAGAAACACTTTGCCGTAGCGTTTTGAACGCAGGATACACTGCCGATGGTGGCATGTCTCAAGAGTGCATCGTCGCAGCAGACTACGCAGTAAAGGTCCCAGAAGGCTTGGATCCAGCTCCTGCAAGCTCCATCACTTGCGCTGGCGTTACAACCTACAAGGCTATTAAGGAATCTGGCGTACATCCAGGCGAATGGCTTATTTTATTCGGTCTTGGCGGTCTTGGTAATCTTGCGTTGCAATATGCAAAGAACGTATTTGGTGCGCACGTAATCGCAGTAGATGTTAACGATGCTCAGCTTGAATTTGCTAAGGAATATGGCGCAGATTTGTGCGTGAACCCACTTAAGGAAAATGTTCCTGAATTTGCTATGAAGAAGGTAGGCGGCGCTCATGGCGCTGTTGTAACCGCTGTAAGCAAGGATGCTTTTAACTGTGCAGTTGACTCTGTACGAGCAGGCGGCACTGTTGCAGCTGTTGGTCTTCCACCAGAAGATATGGAACTCAGCATCCCTCGCCTTGTTCTCGACGGAATCCGCTTGGTCGGATCTCTTGTTGGAACTCGTAAGGATTTGGAAGAAGCGTTCCAGTTTGGTGCTGAAGGCAAGGTTGTTCCAAAATGCCATATGCGCAAGATGGAAGACATTAACGACATCTTCGATGAGATGCTCAGCGGTAAGATTCGCGGTCGAATGGTAATTGACCTCTCCCACTGAAAAAAGAGATAAAATAAAAATCTAGAAGCCACTTAGCAAATGCTAGGTGGCTTCTAGTTTATGTTTGTGCTTTAATTTTTAAGACTTAAGCATTAATCTTAAATCTCAGTATTCAGACTTAAGTCTTAAAAAATCTGCTATTTTAACGGAGGCATTGGCTTCCAATTAGGATCATGCAAAATTTTTCTGCTTGCAATCCAACCAGTAAAAAGCTTTTTAACGCCACTTAAAATATGCTCACGATCTACAGCAACAAGCCTAATAATCTCTTTTGCAGCAGTTAATGCAGTTCCAAGAGCAAACATAAATGGCCTAAAATCGCCATGTATCATAAAGTAGCGCGCCATAAAACCACGATTTCGCATAATATGATAACGATTCATGTCGGAAGTGGAATTTAGTTGACGAACGCCAGCAATATCCCAATTAGGAATATTACGAGTTCTGCGAAGAATAATGTCATTTACAACAATCGGATTCGTAACTTTGCTAGCAAGATAGCCATAAGTAGTGTCATCCCAATAAATAAAGTAGCGCGAATCTGGAAGTCCGATTTTCTCTACAATATTGCGCTTAAACAATCCACCTTCAAAGCACATTGTGTTCATAACGCGGTAGCCAGATGGTCCAAATGCTGCTGGAGCGATTGGATTAGGGATTCCAAGAGAAACAATAAAGTTATATTGCCAATAAAAATCGCCACCGTCGTAGTCTAATCGGCTGCCTTGAATCACATCGTGGCTCTTAGTCCACTTGCAAAGACGCTCAATAGATTCTGGAACAGTTTCAACGTCATCATCCATAACCCAGAACCATTCCGCACCAAGCTCATACGCTTTTTTAACGCCAGCACTAAAACCGCCAGCTCCCCCAAGATTGCTACTTTGTGGCGCGTAAACAACGCGGTTTGAATCGCCAGAATCGTCCGCGCTAGAAGCGCCCCATCTGCGCGAAAGAATATCGCCTAAATCATCCACCATTTTGCGCGTTTTTTCGCTACTTTCGTTGTCTACAATAACAATTCGCCAAGGGCATTGATTCAGGCACTCAAAAGATTTAAAAAGATTTGCAAGAAGCTCCTGGCGTTTATAAGTAACAACAATAATCGCAAGCTTATCTATAGAATTAACAGAAGTATTCGTAATTTCACTCATGCTTTTAATCTTACACTTAGCATTGCCATCAAAAAACGTTACAAGTCAAAAGTTACCCAAACGTGCTAAATGTTCTTAGCATAAGATAAAAATAAAGAGTAGTTTCAGGGAAGGTGAAAATCCTTACTGGCGGTAACGAGGTAATTCTTGGATTATTGAATTTTCTCGAAGCCCGCGAGCGGCACCACTGCTGCTGATTCGGTTAAAATCCGAAGCCAACGGTTAAAGTCCGGATGAAAGAAACGGAGGCTCTAATGAGCATTTCAAGCGATAGTAATCGTAAAACAAGCAATCATACAAATAATCAAATAACAAATAATCACGCAACTTACTCTGGCACAAACTATTGGTCAAGCGAAAAAATTGCTAAATACGCGTTATTTGTGGCGCTATCTATGGCTGTGAGCTTTATAGAATTCCCACTTATTCCAGACTTAAGCTACCTTAAATACGATCCTTCGGGAATTGTGTGCTTAATTGCAGGATTTGCCTACGGGCCATTCGCCGCTGTAATCGTAAGCGTTTTAGGATTTGCTCCGCACTTCTTCACTAATCCGTTTGGCGCAATAATGGCAATATTGGTTTCGCTGGGCGCTTCTGTTAGCGCTGCAATCGTCTACAAAAAAATTAGAACCAAAGAAGGCGCTATTATTTCGCTTGTAATTGGCTCTATAGTTGCGATTGCTCTTGCAATAGTCGGAAATCTTATTATTACGCCGCTTTATGCTCATATAAGCGTTGAACAAGTTGCAGCTCTTATAGTTCCAGCTCTGCTACCGTTTAATGTGATTAAGCTTGCGATTCATTGCGTAGTAACTATGCTTGTTTATAAGCCTGTTTCAAAACTTCTTAACTACAATAAATAGCAAACAAATAGCATTGGCCAAAATAGCATTAGTTAAATTAAGTAAAAAGCAAGCTGATTATGCAAAGCAATAAAGTTATTCAAGATAAAACAAATTGCAAAGACGAAAAAAGCAATACGGATTATTGTGCTAAAAAAGATAATGCTGTTTCTTTGCAAAAAGTTCGCTTTAGCTATGATGGCGGAAAAACTTGGATTCTAGACGGAATAGATCTAGAAATAGCATATGGTCAAAGAATTGCAATAATAGGCAAAAATGGTAGCGGAAAATCTACGCTATCTAAAATTATTGCAGGACTTTCTTCCCCAGATTCTGGAATTGTTACGCTATGCGGAATAAAAGTTTTTGAAACAAACAATGTTGATTCAAAAGCGTACCAAAAAGCACGAGAATCTATTGGAGCATTGTTTCAAAGCCCAGAAGACCAAATCGTTACAACAGTTGTAGAAGACGATGTTGCTTTTGGGCTTGAGAACTTGTGCGCTTCTAAAGAATTTATGAAGCAAAATATAAGCAATGCTTTACGTGCTGTAAACATGGAAAATCACCGTTTTAGCGACCCGAGCAATATGAGCGGAGGCCAGCAGCAGCGCGTTGCTATTGCGTCGTCGATTGCCACACAATCAAAACTTCTTGTATTAGACGAGCCTACAAGCATGCTTGATGCTTGCGCAAAAGCAGATGTAAATAAGCTCTTTGACAAATTACAAGCGCGCGGCACAACAATCGTTCAAGTAACGCATAAGATTAGCGAATGCAAAAATGCGGATAGAATATTAATGCTAGAAAATGGAAAATTGCGTGATGTAAGTTTATTGGAATTAGACGAATTCTACGCGGAAAAATCGCCAGCTGTTATTGAATCAAAAAGAATGACGGAAAATGCAGAAAAATCAAATGCAGAAAGCAAAAATAAACGTGATTCAAATAAAGCAAGTAAGAATGCAGCAATTGAAATATCTAATTTAAGTGTGAGCTATGCAAATAGTCAAAATCCAATAATAAGAGACTATTCTCTAAGCGTAAAAGCAGGCGAAATCGTTGCAATAATGGGAAAAAACGGGTGTGGAAAATCCACGCTCGCAAAAGCAATATGCGGTCTTATTAAATACGATTCTGGCTCTATTTGCGTAAACGGAATAAAAATTAGCGAAAAAACAAGCAAATCGCAAATGCGCGCAGTTCGTAAAAACATTGGTTACGTTATGCAATTGCCAGAACAGCAACTTTTTGCGCAAACTGTTTTTGAAGACGTAGCATACGGTCCAAAAAACTTTGGATTAGAAGGATGCGAATTGCGTTCCAGAGTTTTGAGCGCACTAAAATCATTGCATATTGAGCATTTAGCACAAAAATCCCCATTCGAGCTTTCTGGAGGCCAGCAACGCTTAGCAGCAATCGCGGGAATTTTGGCTTGCAATCCAAAAATTTTGGTTTTAGACGAGCCTACAGCAGGATTAGATTTTGAGTATGCAAAAATCGTGTTAAAAATTTTAAGCGATTTACACAATAAAGGCGTAACAATTATTGTTATTACGCATGATTTTAGTGAAGCAAAATCTCTTGGCGCGCGCATAGTTACGCTTGATTCGCACGAAAAGAAGCAAGTGCCAGAACAAGCACAAGACGAAAAGCTTGAAAATACTAGTGAGAATGCTATTGCGAATGGCAATGCGAATACAAACGAAAATACAAGTAAAAACGTCAGTACAAATGGTAGCGAAAATACAAGTAAAAACAAGAACAAAAACAAGTCATTGCTAAGCTTATTCAATACGCGAATAATACTAATATCATGCTTAATTCTTATGTTTAGCGCGTTTAGTATTACGAACTTCTATCAACTTGGAATCCTTGCTCTATCAACGCTTGCTCTAATATTTCTCGCTAGAATATCGCCTATAGAATTATTGTTGTCATTGCACATGTTTATTGCAATATTCGTATTTTCTGGATTGTTTAATCTTCTAGTTGTGCATTCTGGAAGAGGACTTTTTAGAATCGGACCGATATTAATAACAGACGATGGAATAAAGTTTGCAATACTTTTCGCTTCAAGATTTTCGCTTGTTATACTAATCGGGTCAATAATTGTACTAACTATAAGCCAAACGCGATTGACTGAAGCATGCGCGTCTATTATTTCACCTCTTAAAATCGCAGGATTGCCAAGTCAAGAAATTGCTCTTATTATGAGCCTTGCTTTGCGATTTTTGCCAACTCTTGCAAAAGAAGCAGAATCTGTAGCTTTAGCTCAAATTGCAAGAGGCGGAAACATAAAAGACGGGTCTATAAAAAAGCGATTGCAAGCAATAACATCTCTTATAGTTCCAGGATTTGCAAGTGTGATTCGGCACGCAAACACACTGGGACTTGCGCTAGATTCTAGATGCTACGTTCCTGGAGCAAAACGCACACACTTACATACGGAGAAAATGCGCTTAAAAGACTTTGCGCTTTTAATAATTACATTAGGCATTGTGTGCGGAATAATTTCTGCTGGAATATTTGTATAACTGATAACTGGAATATTTGTATATTCGCATTTAACGTATTGAACTCATTGAACGTGTTGAGCGCGGATTCTTACGGTTAATGTATAATCCGATAAGCATTGAAAATTTAAGCGTTACAAGTAGATAATCAATAGTCGATAGTTGGTTGTCGATAATTGCGTTTAACAATATAGCGTTTTAGCGTTTTATGCATGTTGAGCGCGATTTGGAAGGAAAATAATGGCATTAACTAAAAAGCAGATTAAGCAATTGCGTGCGCTCGCTAACACTTTAAGCCCATTGCTTTATGTTGGAAAAAACGATATTAGCAATGCTGCTGTTAAGCAAGCAGACGAAACAATGCAATCTCACGAGCTTATGAAGTGCGCTGTACAAGATGGCTCTGGATTAAGTGCTAAAGAAGCTGCACAAGAACTCGCAGAACATCTTGGTGCAGAAGTCGTTCAAGTAATTGGCAATCGTTTTGTATTATTCCGCGTTTCAACCCGCGAAGATATTGAACACATTATGCTTGTTCGTGAATAAATAAAAATAATAAAACGTTTACGAATTAGTTTTATTAGTTTTATTTATTTTTATTTTCAGGATTGTGGAGAATATTGCGGATTTGAGATAAGCGTTGTGAAATCTCGTGCTCGTAGCCGCGATTATTTGGGTGATAATATTCGCGGCCAACTAGCTCATCTGGCATATATTGTTGAGAAGCCACAGCTCCTGGGTAGTCGTGAGCGTACTTGTACCCATCGTGATTCCCCCAGCTTTTCATCAAAGCAGTTGGAGCATTTCGCAAATGAAGAGGCACTTGACCAATATTTCCAGCATCAACATCTTGCAAAGCCTTATTAATCGCATTGTAGCTTGCATTTGATTTTGGAGCAGTTGCTACAGCAATCACAGCTTCCGAAAGAATAATCCGCGCTTCTGGCATGCCAATTAAAGCAACCGCTTGAGCTGCTGCAACAGTTACTTGCAAAATTTGTGGAGCTGCCATACCAACTTCTTCCGCAGCAGCAATCATAATCCGCCTTGCAATAAAACGCGGATCTTCCCCAGCTCTAAGCATTCGCGCTAAATAATGCAAAGAAGCGTCAACATCACTTCCACGCATTGACTTAATAAAAGCAGAAATCACATCGTAGTGGTCGTCGCCATCTTTGTCGTAGCGAACTGTAGTAGTATCCATTACGTTAGAAACAATATCAGCAGTAATAACAGGCTTCTTTTTGCCATGTTGCAACGCAACATCTCCAGTTACCGCGCCTGCTGCAGCCTCTAAAATAGTAAGAGTTTTGCGAGCATCTCCCCCGCTTAAACGAATAATTGAATCTATTGCATTATCATCAATTTTAAGCTGATTATTAAGACCATTTTCACTTGAAATTGCGCGTTCTATAAGCGTGCGCAAATCTTCTACACTAAGAGACTCAAGTTTAACAACTACTGATCTGCTAAGTAGTGGCTTAATGATTGAAAAACTTGGATTTTCGGTAGTGGCACCAATAAAAGTTACATCGCGATTTTCTACGCTTGGAAGCAAAGCATCTTGTTGAGATTTAGAAAAACGATGAACTTCGTCAATAAACAGAACTGTTTCTTGACCTTTACTAACCAAGCGCTCATGCGCACGATCTAGCACCGCTCTAACATCTTTAACTCCAGAAGTTACAGCAGAAAGCTCTTCAAACACGCGACCAGACTGTTGAGCCACAATATAAGCAAGCGTAGTTTTACCAACTCCAGGAGGCCCAAACAACACAACAGAACTTGGAGATGTAAGAGAACCTTTAGATTGCGGATTTGCAAGCCTACGCAAAGGCGAACCATCTTTTAACGCATGAGACTGCCCAAGCACGTCTTCTATAACGCTCGGTCGCATACGCACAGCCAACGGACGCGTTACATCGCTAGGCGCACTACTTGCTGTAAATAAATCCTGAACCATAATCTAAGTATACTCAATCCATAGAACAAACGTTCGACTATATTTTGTATTTTGGTCTAAAGCTTAAGTAAAACAACACTAAACGTGCGACACACTGTAGTCAAAGAACACAACTTCGCCTGTATCTTGTGTGGAATCCAAATCAACAATTCCAGTAATAGCCCAATTATGGTCTCCGTCCGAATCGTCAATAATTTGCCGAACTTTCCAAGAATGCTCACTTTTTTCTAGAGAATCATCCAAAATAAACAAGTCGCCGCCACGAGCTTTGGCATCTATTCCAACATACTCGTGCTCATCATAATAGTCGTCAAGCACATCATTCCACTCATGAACGCCGTAACCCCAAGCTTTGTCAAGCTCTCCCAAAGCATCCGCATCTTCCAAATCCATAAGCTGCACGCGGCGGAACATTGCGTTTCTAATCAACACAATAAGTCCACGACGATCCTCAACTACAGATTCAGAAGTTGAAGGCGCAGCTGTAGTTACTGCACTAGCTTCAGCGTCAGACCCTCCTGCGCTCTCCCACTCGTCAACAAGACTTGAATCAATAGAGCGCACAACAAGACGAAGCCACGAAATAATATCACGCAATTCTTCGTTAAGCATATCTTCTGGCACAGTGCGAGCAAGCGAACGGTAAGCGTCCGAAAGGTAGCGAAGAAGCGTTCCCTCACTTCTAGCAATGCCATAGCGCGAAATATAGCCAGTAAAATCGGAAGCAGTTTCAACCATGTCTCGAAGCACAGATTTAGGCTTTAGCCAGTAGTCGTTTGCCCACGGAACATCCTTGCGATATTGCGCAAAAGCAGGCTCAAGCAAATCTTCAAGAGGCTTAGGGTAACTAACTTCCGCCAAGCGTTCCATGCGCTCCTCGTAATCAATGCCATCATCTTTCATGCCAGCTATTGCAGCATCGCGAGCTTTACGCTCTTGCGCGCGAAGAACAGGCTTAGGGTCATCTAAAGTTGCTTCAACCATAGAAATTACGTCAAGCGCGTAGCTTTGAGATTCTGGGTCAAGAAGTTCCAAAGCTGCAAGCAAGAACGGAGAAAGTGGCTGATCTAGAGCAAAACCCTCTGGCATAGCAACATCAAGATCATAATCGCAAGAACCATCCGAAAACTCTCTGCATTCAATCACTTGAGTATCGAGCAGAGTTTGGAAAATATCGTTGCAACGCTCAAGCAATTTTTCTTTATCTTGCGGCTTTTGTGCACTATCTTCAATAAGTTTTTCAACGCGCGCTCTAGCGTCTCCGCCTTGCGTAACTTCGTTCAAAATCATTGAGTGCGTTACAACCATGTGCGGATTCAAAGTTTCTGGAGCGCTTTCAATAAGCTTAGTAAACGTTGGCTCGCCCCAAACTACAAAGCCTTCTGGAGCCTTCTTACGCTTAACTTTTTTAAGCTTCTTAGGATCATTGCCAGCTTTTGCAACAGCTCGCGCATTCTCAATCTCGAACTCTGGAGCCTCTGCAACTACTAAGCCCTCTGTATCAAACCCCATTCTGCCTGCACGACCTGCAATTTGATGAAACTCGCGAGCGCGAAGCTTGCGACTACGATTCCCATCAAACTTTGTGAGCGCTGTAAGCACAACCGAATGAATTGGCACGTTAATACCAACACCAAGAGTGTCTGTTCCGCAAATAACGGGCAGCAATCCTTGCTGAGCTAGCTGTTCAACAAGCCTGCGGTAGCGTGGAAGCATGCCAGCATGATGTACGCCAACGCCTGTGCGCAGTAGCCTTTGCAAAATTTTGCCGAAGCCTGTAGTAAATTTAGTGCCTTTAATCGCTTGAGCAATTTTGTCTCGCTGCTCTTTGCTAGAAACTCCCGTACTAGCTAGCGCTTGAGCTGTTTCTAGAGCTGCGTCTTGCGAAAAATGAACTACGTAGATTGGCGTTAAACCCTTGTTAAATAAGAGTTCTACAGTTGTGGCAAGTGGCTTATCTGTGTACTCGTATTCAAGCGGGATTGGTCTTGGAGCGTCTGCAATAATATCAACACTACGATTTGTTGATTTTTCTAATCGCTGTGCAATATCTGACACATCTCCAAGAGTTGCGCTCATAAGCAAGAATTGCGTATTTGGAAGCGTAAGAAGAGGCACTTGCCAAGCCCATCCTCGCTCTGGATCGCCATAATAGTGGAATTCGTCCATTGCAACGCAATCAACTTTTGCGTTTACGCCTTCTCTTAAGGCTTGATTTGCTAAGATTTCCGCTGTGCAGCAGATTATTGGAGCGTCCGCGTTGATATGCGAGTCGCCAGTAATCATGCCTACGTTGTCTCGCCCAAAAATCGCAACTAAATCGAAGAATTTTTCGGATACAAGCGCTTTGATTGGCGCAGTGTAGTAGGAGCGTCTGCCAGTGGCAAGTGCCGCAAAATGCATGCCGAGCGCTACTAGCGATTTTCCAGAGCCTGTTGGAGTATTTAAGATTACGTGGTCTCCTGCAAGCAAATCCATAACAGACTCTTCTTGATGCGGCCACAAATCCACATGCTTGTTAGTTTTAACCCAATCAACAAATGCTTGAAAAATCTCATCTTCACTAGCATGATGCAAATCAAGAGCTAACTCGCCTAATCCAGCCATATTCCGCTCCTACTTTACTTACGCTTTAATCGCAACTTTTAATCGCAGCTTTATTTACTTACGATTTTACTTGCGCTTCTTTTTATCTCGTACTTTTACAGAGATTTGAATAGGAGTTCCCTCGAATCCAAATTCTTCTCTAAGAGAACGCTCAATAAAGCGACGATAGCCGTGCTCTAAGAAGCCAGTTGCAAATATTACAAAACGCGGAGGGCGTGTAGAAGCTTGCGTTGCAAACAAGATTCGCGCTTGCTTTCCACCTCGCAAAGGATGCGGATGAGCAGACTGAATACGGCCTAAGAAGGCATTAAGCTTGCCTGTAGGAATGCGCTTATCCCAGCTTTCTAAAGCTGTTCGCATAGCGCGCGCAAGACGATTCGTATGCCATCCTGTTTTTGCGGAAAGATTTACACGCTCAGCCCAAGTAACTCGCTCAAACTCAGTTTTCCACAAGCGTTCCATGCGCTGTCTGGAAAATTCGTCCATCAAGTCCCACTTGTTAAACACGAGTACGATTGCGCGACCCGCGTCTACAGCCTGGCTCATAACCTTTAGATCCTGCTCCGCAATTGGATGCGAAGAGTCAAAAAGAATCAAAGCAAGTTCCGAACGCTCAATCGCAGCTTGCGTACGAAGTGAAGAATAATATTCGGCACCCGTAAGCTTGTGCTGCCTGCGCTTAATACCAGCAGTGTCAATAAACAGCCAGTCTTCTCCATCAACTCGCACAACCTCATCAACAGGGTCTCGAGTAGTTCCAGCCAAATCGTTCACAACAGAACGCTCTTCGTGAGCTAAATGGTTCAAAAGCGAAGACTTACCAACGTTTGGACGACCAACTAAAGCAACTCTGCGCAAACCTTCTGGAGTTAAGAATCCAGAAGTCTTATTCGCTTTCTTTAAAGATGCAAGAGCTGCGTCAAGCAAATCTCCAACGCCTCTGCCGTGCATTGCAGAAATTCCATAAGGCTCGCCCATTCCAAGCTTCCAAAACTCTGCAGTCAAATACTCGCTTCTAGCGTCGTCAACCTTGTTAACTGCCAAAGTAATAGGCTTACCAGCAGCGCGAAGCATTGAAACAATACGCTCGTCTGTGGCGGTTAAGCCAACTTGACCGTCTACTAGAAAAATCACAGCATCGCTTAAACGCACTGCCACCTGCGCCTGTTGAGCAATCGAAGAATCAATGCCTTCAACATCCGCTTCCCAGCCGCCAGTGTCAACAAGCTTAAAGTTGGTTCCAGCCCACTCAGCGTCGTAACTTACACGATCTCTAGTAACGCCTGGAGTATCTTCTACAACAGCAACTCTGTGACCCAGAATACGGTTTACAAGCGTTGATTTTCCAACGTTTGGTCGGCCAATAACGGCAATTACTCCAACAGCTTTAGTGTCTTTCGATTCATCTTCGCTTGCAAAATCACCGCCAAGAAGCGCACGGTCTTCATCGTCAAGATCGTAGCCTTCAAGATTTGCAGCATAACGGTCGTACTCATCCTGCTCAATTGCATCGTCAACCATCTCTACAAGCGCATCAAGAGTCTGCTCAAAAGTTAAATCAGAATTATCGAGAGTTGCAACACCGTCTGCAGCTTGAAGAAAATGAGTAACTTTAGAATCTTTAGCGTCACGAGCGCGAATATCGTCTTCTTCTAAAGATTCATTATTCTTAGATTCAATATTTTCAGATTCGCTATTTTGCGAATTTTCTTGCGCAATATCTTGCTTATTTCTGCGAGCTTGACGCACATCCTCGCGTGCAGTAAGAAGCACTCGAACTTGCGCGTTAGGAGCTACAACAGTAGTAATATCGCGGCCTTCTGCAACAATTCCTTCTCCGCTAGAGAAAGAATCCTCAGCTGACTCTGCTGCAATATACGCGCGCTGAGCAGCAATAAGCATGCGTCGAACTGCGGGAATCGAAGAAACCGTAGACACGTGCGAAGAAACTTCAACAGAACGCAATTCTTCGCTAATATCTTCACTATCAATTACGACTACAGGATTTTTTGGATCAACGCTAAATTCAGCATGATCTTCCGTAAACAATGCTCCAACAGCTTCAACAATTTGATTAAAGCGTTCCGCATCTGCAGAATTTGTTGGATTTCCTTCTTCATCCAACTCAAGCTGCTTGCTTAAATCAATTCCTTGCTTTAAGCACCACCATGCGGCAGCTCTATACATTGCACCCGTATCTAAATACGCAAAACCGTAGTATTGTGCTAAAGCGCGAGAAGTAGAAGACTTACCAACTCCTGCTGGTCCATCAATTGCTACACAAATCACAGGCCAACCTCCTTAGAAAGAGAGCGCACTTCTACTTGCGAAAGCACGCGGTAAGACCCAGCTTTTAAATCACCCAACTTAATAGGGCCGATTTGCGTACGAACAAGACGTTTTACGGGGAAGCCAACAGCTCCAAAAATCCTACGCACAATTCGATTCTTGCCAGAGTGCAAAACAACTTTTACGATTGTTGCATCGTGATTCTGGTCAATTATTGCGCATCTGTCTAGCTTAATCCAGCCGTCTTCAAGATTTACGCCTTGCGAAACCAAGCGTCGGCAAACCAAACCGTTGATTTTGCCTTCAACAGTTGCAATATACGTTTTTTCAACTTCGTACTTTGGGTGCATAACATGCTGGCTTAACTCGCCATCGTTGGTCATTAAAATAAGACCTTCCGAATCGTAGTCCAAGCGACCCATGTGGAAAATTCGCTCGTATTTGTCTCCAACAATATCTCTTAAAGTAAAGCGACCTTTTGGATCATCCATTGCACTCAAAACTCGCTTTGGCTTATTAAGCGCGAGCGTTACAAGCTTGTGATTGAACTTTACTCTAGATCCGTCTACGCGAATTTTTTGTTTATTTGGATCTACTCGAGTTCCGAGTGTTGTTACAAGCTCATCATCTACTTCAACACGCCCATCAAGAATAATCTCTTCACATTTGCGTCTTGAACCAAATCCCGCTTCAGCAAGTAGCTTTTGCAGTCGAACGGCGTTTTTGGCTTCTTGTTGCGCCTGATTGGCGCGGGAATATGCGTTTGGCATCGTTCTCCCAACGTGACCTATTGTATTAATTTAATCTTATTGATGTTTTATTTATGGCCATTTTTGCGTATTTATTAATAATTTTTAATCATTTTTTAATACTCACAGCAAATTGCCACGTTTTTCTATGTTAGCGTATGGCATAGCCGTGATACTATAGCAGACGTTTGGTTGTGTTGCTAATAACAAAACAACATAAAAACAACACAACACGTACACATTAACGTAAGGAATTGTTATGAACAACACTTTGCAAAATAAATGTTCAAATGATGAGCAAAAAGCAACTGCTCCTGCACCTCTTGTTTTTAGGATTTTTGCTGAATTTATTGCAAGCGTTTTTGCAATATTTACTATTTACACGTTCTCATCTGTTGTAACAGCGATGTACGGCGTGAATGTTCTTTTGATTGCTGCAGGAACAGGCTTAGCTTACGCAGCTGCAATCAGTATAGCTGCCAAGGTTTCTGGAGGTCACGTTAATCCAGCAGTAACAATCGCTTCTATGCTTACTGGAAGAACTTCTTACATTTCTGGAATTTTATACATCATTGCTCAAGTTCTTGGCGCACTCGTTGCTGCTGCAATAACTGTTTTTATTCTTCCTCAAACTAAAATGGTTCCAGAAAAAACATGGCTTGCTCCTGTTGTAAATGGTTTTGAAAGCGCTTCTATCTCTGCAAATCAACTAAAAAGCGTTAATGCTTCTTTTGGCGTTATCTCCGCATTAATAGTTGAGATTATTGCTGTTCTTATTATTGTTGCAACAGCAATGACGTATACGCGTGAAGATGGTGGTGCTAAATGCACTTATGCAGCGCACATGGGTATTGCATACTCGGTTGGAGCTTTTATTACATACCAAATTACTGGATCCGGTCTTAATCCTGCTCGTTCTACGGGTATTGCCATTCTTGCACAGTCTAAGAAATTAGCTACTGCACCATTAAGCCAACTTTGGGTATTTTGGATTGCTCCTGTTTTTGCTGCAGCGCTCGTAGGATTCGTTATGCTTATTAGCAAGCTTGTTCGTTCTTCTTCAAAAGACTCAATCAGTGCTAAAGAATCTAATAATTCTGGCGATTTAAGCTTGGATGATTCTTCCAAAAACACTTCAGCATCTAACGAAGAATCAGAAAATAGCGAGAATAAAGAAGTTAACCCATTTTATAACGAAGACAAATAGTTAAAACAAAATAGGTTACATAAAAACAAAAATAGAAAAATACGTTATTAGCAAACCAAGTCCTAGTGCAATGCTTATAAAAGAGTCAAAAGCAATGGATCTAACTTTCCAAGGGCTTCGTTGAGAGAAAATTAAGCGTATTATTCCAAGAATGATG
Source organism: Gardnerella sialicivorans subsp. sialicivorans (assembly GCF_056746795.1). Classification (NCBI taxonomy): domain Bacteria; kingdom Bacillati; phylum Actinomycetota; class Actinomycetes; order Bifidobacteriales; family Bifidobacteriaceae; genus Gardnerella; species Gardnerella sialicivorans. Next base: position 199,000 of record NZ_JBWPXA010000002.1, on the reverse strand, counting down.
GCTGTTGCAGAAATAATAACTGTAGCAGCCATTATTTTTCCTATAAAAGCTAATACAGCGCACACGCATACGATTATTGCTACAATCCATTGCGCGTATGGCTTACCTTCTTTTACTTCCGAAACGTAGATATGATTGCTTGAGTTGCTATTCGCATTACTATTCGCATCGTGCATTAATTCATCTTTATGATCAAATTTTAATTCGCTATCTTGATTCTTCTGGCTAATTGTCATACTTGTATAATACATAAAAAGCCTTGGAAAGTATATTAAATACAATCCAAGGCTTTTTACGTTAATATGATTAATCGAGCTAATCTAACTGACTAATCAGCTATTTACAGAAATACTAATTTGCAAATAGCGATTGATTTTAGTGGAAGAAGTGCCTCGTTCCAGTAGTGTACATTGTTACGCCAGCCGCGCGCGCAGCTTCAAACACTTCCTCATCTCTAATAGACCCTCCAGGTTGAACTATTGCACTTACACCTGCTTCTATCAAGATTTGCGGGCCATCAGCAAACGGGAAGAATGCGTCGGATGCTGCAACAGAGCCTTTAGCGCGTTCTAATCCATCTGCCAAAGTATTTGCTCTTTCAACTGCAAGATGGCAAGAATCCACGCGATTAACTTGACCCATTCCTATTCCAACAGTTGCTAAATCATGCGCAAGCAAAATGGCATTAGACTTTACGCACCTAAGAGAACGCCATGCAAACTCTAAGTCTTTTAAGGTTTCTTCGTTCGCTGGGTTTCCAGAAACAAGAGTCCAATTTTGTGGATTATCTCCAAAATCATCAATCTTATCTGCACTTTGCACCAACGCTCCGCCGTCAATAGGATGCACTTGCAAACCTAAAACAGGAGGATTTGCAACCTTTAGTATTCGCAAATTCTTCTTCTTAGTGCGCAATAATTCCAAAGCCTCAGGCTCGTAGTCTGGAGCAATAATTACTTCTGTAAAAATTGGACGCACACTTTGTGCCATTTCTAGAGTAACAGTTGAATTGCAAGCAATCACTCCACCGTATGCGCTTACAGGATCGCAAGCGTGAGCCTTCGCGTGAGCTTCGGCAGCTGTTGCACCTATTGCTAAGCCGCACGGATTATTGTGTTTGCAAACAGCAACGGCAATTTGCGGAGCAAAATCCCAAACTGCACGCCAAGCCGCATCCGCATCAACATAATTGTTATAACTCATTGGCTTTCCGCCAAGAAGTTCAGCTTGAGCTAAACCGCCATTATGCAACGGATCAAGATAAAGCCCCGCATATTGATGTGGATTCTCTCCATACCTAAGCTTACGTTCAAGAGTCCATGTTCGCGTATAGTCACATGGACGTGACGAATCTTTGCTTGTTTTATCAAGCGAATCATCGCTGTTTTCTGTGTTTTCTATCATGCTTTGTGGCATTGGCCAAGCACTATTAGTCCATTGGCATATTGCAGCATCGTAAGCGGCTGTATGCTCGAATGCTTTATGCGCTAAGTATTCGCGCTCTTGCAAACTAAAGCCTTCGCCAGAAGCAATTCGATTAGCAAGCAATTTGTAATCTGCAGGATCTGTAATAACAGCTACAGACTTATGATTTTTAGCAGCTGCTCGAATCATTGAAGGTCCACCAATATCGATTTTTTCAATAATGGCATCATTTTTAGCGCCGCTCATAACTGTGTTCACAAAAGGATACAAGTTTACAACTACAGCATCAAATGGCTCAATATTCAAATCTTTAAGCTGCTTTACGTGATCCGAATTGCTCATATCTGCTAGGATTCCAGCGTGAATATGCGGATCGAGAGTTTTAACTCTACCATCCAAACTTTCTGGGAATCCTGTTACATCCGACACTTGCGTAACGCTTACACCCAATTCTTGAAGCTTTGAAGCAGTTGAACCAGTTGAAACAACTTGAGTTCCACACTTTCTAAAAGCATCTGCCAGCGTTTCTAGTCCTTCTTTGCAAAATACTGAAACCAGTACTCGCTTTATTGACCTTTTACCTGTGGTTATCAGCACATCTGCATTTTGTTCTTGCTCATGTATCTGTTGCACCGGTCTTCCTCCTTGTGTTGGATGAGGATTTATTTTTTATTAGCTTTTGAGCTGACTGTTCTAGTTGACTCAAGATTACTAGTTTCAGTTTTGCTCTCAAGCAAAGGTTGATTTTCGGATAAAATTTTATTGCTTAAAAGTCGAATACCAACTATTATTGCGCAAACAAAAAGAATAACAAGCCAAGCAAAGCCAAAACCGTATATTGTTAAATGGCCTAAGGAACGAAGACTTCTACTTACATTAACTCCAACATGTGCTAATCTAAATCTTCCCAAACTACCATTCGCAAATAGAAGCAATACACTCATAACAAGTATTATTGCCATGCAAGACGCTACTAGAACTATTGCAGATTGAACAAATGCAAAAGCTGTTTTCTTCCAGTCTACTTTATTGTTATCAAATATGATTCTAAGGTTGCACAACTTTGAGTACAAAATTATAAACGATGCCAAAATAGCGCACAAAACAAACAATATACTAACCGAAGCTGTTCTATAGAATGAATCTTTTATAGCATCTGGGAATATTGCAAAAAGTGGAATAGGTGGTAACGATTTTTTGCTAACAGAAAAAATACTAAAGCTTGCAATATCTCCAATGTTGAATCCTGCTCCAGCAATCCAAGATAACGCCCATAGTGCAATATTCGGCAACCACACTAAACAGGCAATAGATGTTAAAATCCTAGAACCGATTTGCATCCCTAGCTTAGAAAATGCAATCTCAACGTTGCTTGAACCAACTACACACCAAAAGATGATTGTTAAAAGTGCAACAATTGCGTAAATTGCCAAAACACTTATAGAGCAATAAAAACAGATTTTTGCGCATTTAATTGTTCGCTCAGAAAAATGCTTTGATAACTTTTGTTTTATTTGTGCAAACGTAGAAGAATGTGGAAAAACAGCAATCATCATAGCTAAAATATACACACAAACACTTTTTAGCAATATTATTGGCAAAGAATCCAACAACTCAATATTGGTATTTTGAGATATTACAGAATTTGCAAAAACCCAAACAAGTAGTCCTATTGTATTTGCCAACTGACCGCCTTTTAGCTTTCTCATTGCAATTGCAAGAGATGAAACTAAAAGAATTGTTAATCCAAGAGGAATAATCGTAAGAACAAAATCATCAAAGCCAAGCCCAACACCTTGTGCAAAAAGAAGTACGGCCCATGTTAAAGACATTGACGAATCAGAAAGATTACCAGTTCCTTCTTCAATCGAAATTACTAAAAGCGTTAAAGACATAAACAACCCAACAATAAGAGCAAAAACAAAAATAGTTATTGCTGGAATAGCTAAACCCTTCAAAACGCTAATAAGAGAAGATTTTAGTTTTTTCAAAATTGTTCCTCCCCTACGTTCTTAAAGTTTAGACTTGGATTATTTTGGATTATCTACGTATTTAACGCTTTTCTTTAAACTACGATTTGCAGTGTTTAAGCTGGCATTTCCATTAAGCTAGAGCACTTATAGGATTGTAGGTCGCTCATTCCATTAATGCCCGTTAGCTCCATTACAAAGCAGAACCCAGCAACAACACCTTCGGATCTTTCAACAAGCCTTGCAGCAGCTTTTGCGGTTCCTCCTGTTGCAATCAAATCATCAACAATAAGAACACGCTGACCAGGTTTAATCAAGCCTTTTTCAATCTCGATTTTAGCTTCTCCATACTCAAGAGAATACGATTCGCTAATAACTTCTGGCGGCAACTTACCTGCTTTTCTTACGGCAACAAAACCCTTATTTAAGCGTGCAGCTAATACTGGGCCAAATAAGAATCCACGAGCTTCAAGACCTGCAACTAAATCAAAAGAATCTTTAGAAACAGGCAAAGAATCAACAAGTGATTCAATAAGAATATTCATACCACGAGCATCTGCAAATACTGGTAGAAAATCGCGAAAAACAATCTTTGGATTAGGAAATCCTGGAATTGTGCGAACAAGAGATGCTAAATAATTAGCATCTTCACTACTAACATTCTTTAGAGGCTTTACCGTAATATCAGTTGTTGTCATAATCCTAGCGTTCTATTCTAGTTTTCTTTATTTTCATTAGATTCGCTAGATTCTTGAACCTCGTTAGATTCATTGGATTCTTGCGATTCGTTATCTTCTGCGCTATCCGCATTATTAGCGCCTTCGGCACTATCTTCTTTATCGTAGCTATTAAAATCTACGCGAACGTAAACCCTGTTAACAGCACGGAAAGATACGCGAAGCAGACTACCTTCTGAATCTAAAACAATCTCTTCGTGATCTGCATCAACGCTAACAACTTTACCAATAATTCCACCAATGGTTATAACCTCAACACCAGGCTTTAACGAATCATGGAAAGAACGCAATTCAGTTTGGCGCTTTTTCATGTTACGAGATTGGAACCACATGATACCAACCATGGCAATTACAAGAACAATAAGCATGCCATACTGTTGAAAGAATTGGGGCACAATAAACTCCTTAAGTTATCCAACCCTAAGACGGCAAAACACCGTCCAAATCAACTATTTTATGTTATCTATCTGACATTATCGGGTGCTTTAAGACCTAAATGTTGCCAAGCTTTTTCAGTTGCAACTCTGCCTTTAGGTGTTCTAACAAGAAAGCCTTCTCGAACCAAATATGGTTCACAAACAGTTTCCACAGTCTCCGACTCTTCTCCAACCATTGCAGACAAGTTATTAAGCCCCACAGGACCACCATTAAATTGAACCACAATAGCTTTTAGAACAGCAATATCTAAGCGATCAAGACCTTGAGTATCTATTTGATACAAAGATAAAGCCTCGATTACAGACTCGCGATTTACTTCTTTAAGATTATGGACTACTGCCCAATCTCTAACACGCCTCAAAAGTCGATTTGCAATCCTAGGAGTTCCTCTAGAACGCAAAGCAAGCTCTTTTGCAGCTTGGTCTGCAAGATTTACACCTAAAAGTGTGGAAGAACGCTCAATAAGCTTCTCTAGCTCTTCGTGAGGATAAAAATCCAAGTGAGCAGTAAAACCAAAACGTGCTCTAAGCGGAGAAGGAAGCATGCCTTCTCTAGTAGTTGCACCAACTACAGTAAAATGAGGCAAAGTAAGCGGTATGGAAGATGCTCCAGGGCCTTTACCAACCATAACGTCTACTCGAAAATCTTCCATAGCAATATAAAGCAACTCTTCTGCAGCACGAGGAAGTCGATGAATCTCATCAATAAACAGCACTTCGCCTGTATCTAGAGAGCTTAAAATCGATGCTAAATCTCCAGCATGTTGAATAGCAGGCCCAGAAGTAACTCGAATAGAAACGCCTAATTCGTTAGCAACAATCATTGCCAATGTTGTTTTTCCAAGACCAGGAGGCCCCGCAAGAAGCATATGATCTGGAGGAACATTACGCAATCTTGCAGCATCCAAAAAAAGTTGCAATTGCGCTTTTAATAAAGGCTGACCAATAAAACCATCCAGAGCATGAGGGCGTAGTTCTTCATCGCTAATTTGCTCGTTTTCTATAGCGCTAGAAGAAACGATTCTTAAAGAATCTTCCGATACCCCAGTATTTAAAGCTTGCACATTGTTGATTTTTTCATTGTTGATTTTTTCATTTAAACTCATGATTATTACCTGCCTCTATCTAGAGAAGATAAAGCCATGCGCAAAATATTAGGAATATTTGCATCTGCAATTGGCGAGGAAATATTTTCTTGTTCGCAAACATTTTCAACAGCTTTTTGAGCATCGAATCGATTCCAACCTAAAGATATTAATCCATCAACAACTTTTTGTAACGCAAAATCATTAATAGTATTGGAATTTTCATTTACTTTTTTATTAGCTTCATCGTCTAGATTAGAAACGTCAATGGAGCCTTTAAGCTCGAGGATGATTTTTTGCGCGCCCTTTTTGCCCAACCCTGGAGCGTAAGATAATGCATCGGCATCTCCATTTGCAATAGCTTTAGTTAAGCGATCTACGCTTAATGTTGAAAGCAAAGAAAGAGCGACTTTAGGCCCTACTCCACTAACTTTTTGTTGAATTTGAAGAAAAATACGCTTTGCAGCCATACTTGTAAAACCATAGAGCGTAATAGCATCTTGACTAACTTGCAAAGACGTATAAACTCTAACTTCTTGACCTTCGCGCAAAGATGATAAATCTGACGAAGGCATATATACCTCGTAGCCAACGCCACAAACACAGACAAGCGCACAACGCGAATCGATAGATTCCACTACGCCATTAAGCATACCGATCATCAGCGCTCACCTTTCAAAATAAATCCCTACAGTCTATAGAACATCTGTTCTATAGACATCCTACATACCTCGCCCGACAGAACTTGATCCGCGCGCCGCACGCAAAGACTCAGCCCACTTTCTTTGAGCATCTGTTAAATGCTGCTCTCGCTCTCCGCCTTGCAATGCGCCTGCAGGCCTAAGAGCATGGCAAATAGCTTGAGCTAAAGCATCGGCAGCATCTGCAGGAGTTGGTAAAACATTAAGATTCAAAAGACGCGCAACCATGCGCTCTACTTGCTCTTTGCCAGCACTACCACTGCCTGCAACAGCAAGTTTAACCTCCGTTGGAGTATGTAAAGCAACAGGAATACCCCTTTGAGCTGCAACAAGCATAGCGATTCCTGCAACTTGAGCAGTTCCAAGCACCGTATTTCGATTTTCTTGAGCAAACACGCGCTCAATCGAAACAACATCTGGCGAAAACCTCTCAATTTTTTCAACCAGCCCATTGTAAATTTCTAGCAATCTTAAATCTTGAGAAGTTTTTGGATTGCTTCTTAAAACATCGACGTGAATAAAAGAAAGCCGACGAGAAACGCCGGCTTCAATCACGCCGACCCCGCAGCGAGTAAGCCCGGGGTCAACGCCCAAAATCATCATTGGAAACTATTCTGCTTCCTCAAGCTGAGCCATAACTTCATCCGAAGCAGTCCAGTTGCTATAAATATTTTGAACATCGTCCAAATCATCGAGATTGTCAATCAAGCGAGACACCTTTTGAGCATCTTCAAAGCTCAACTCAACCTCGTTATTTGGATGCATAACGATTTCTGCAGAATCGTAGTCAAAACCAGCCTCTTGCAAAGCCTTACGAACAGTTACCAAATCGCTAGAATCCGTGTATACGGAATACACATCTCCATCGTCTGCAACGTCTTCAGCGCCTGCTTCTGCAGCAATATCAAAAAGCTTGCTATAGTCAACGCCCTCGCTAGGAACTTCAATCAAGCCCTTACGCTCAAAGTTAAAGCTCACAGAACCGCTTGTAGCCAAAGAACCATTGCCCTTTGTAAGAGTTGAGCGAACATCTGCTGCAGCGCGATTGCGATTATCGGTAAGGCACTCAATAATCAAACCAACGCCTGCAGGAGCATAGCCTTCGTAAACAATCTCTTCGTAGTTTGCGCCGCCTGCTTCTTCTCCAGAACCACGCTTAACAGCACGCTTAATGTTGTCTGCTGGCATAGAAGCTTTCTTAGCTTTAACGATTGCATCGTACAAAGTTGGGTTACCATCTGGGTCTCCACCACCAAGACGAGCTGCGATTTCAATATTCTTAATAAGCTTGGCGAAAAGCTTGCCGCGCTTTGCGTCGATAGCGGCCTTCTTGTGCTTTGTGGTCGCCCACTTGGAATGACCTGACATGATACTCCTAAAAAGTGTACGGTTACGTAAACGTGATGATTTTAATGCGCTTTAGCGACAAATTGCCAAAACAAGTTTATTTAAGCAAATTTTTAACTTCAAAAATACGCTGAAAAACAGTTATAGCTCCACCAATGCAAAGAATAATCATTGCTAAGCAAAGCCACAATAGCCAACCCGTTAATCCGCTTAGCCCCATTGAAACTAGAATTATTGCAACTCTGTCGGCGCGAGTAATCAAACCTTTTTTAGCATCTACCCCAACAGACTCGCCTCTTGCTCTAGCATACGATGTTACAAAAGCAAACATCATAGATACTAGCGAGCATACTAATCCGCAGTATCGCAAAAAATTATTCACATAAAATGGCAAATATAAGCAAATGTTTAGATTATTTGCGCGATATAAACAAATGCAAACACACGCAAAAAGGGACCAATCCGCAATTCTATCGAGAGTAGAATCTAAAAATGCGCCAAATTTAGTGCCACCATTCTTGTTTGTTAAAGCAGCAACAGAACCATCCAAAGCGTCTGCAAGAACAAAAATCGTAAGCAAAATAGTGCCAATCAAAAGCTGGCCGCTTATAGAAATAAAAACAGAAGTTGCAACAAGCGCAATAGTGCCAAAAATTGTAACACTGTTAGCACTACATCCAAATTTAACAAGAAGCTTTGCGATTGGCAAAATAACACGTTTGAATCCACTTCTTAAAGATTCCAACATATTAAGCCTTTCTTTGATTCAAACACAGCGCTCAAACACGAGTACTCAAACACAAATCACTTCTAAACTCATCACCGCGTTAACAAAAACGCCGCTTAAAACTAAGCGGCGCTAATTCTAGCTCCCTCACCTGGATTCGAACCAAGACAAAGGGTTCCAAAGACCCGTGTGCTGCCATTACACCATGAGGGAACGGCGGAAAAAACCGCCAAGTCACTATTATGCCACAACAATCAAAATCGTCAAGCTTGGCGTGGCGAAATAGGATTTATGCAAATTTATGCAAACAAAAACCCTTTTCCGTGATGTTCTGGGTATGTGTCAAACAGCTTTGCAACAGACCCGTCTTCAAACACAGCTTTAATCGCGCTTGCCAAAAGTGGAGCAATTGAAAGAACCGTCAACCCATCCCAACGCTTTTCTTGTGGGATTGGAACAGTATCTGTTAACACAACTTCTCTAGCACCGCAATTCTTCAATCGCTCAACTGCAGGACCCGAAAGAACGCCGTGCGTTGCAACAACAGTTACAGACTTTGCTCCAGCGTCTTTAAGAACATTGCAAGCACCTGCGATTGTTCCAGCAGTATCGATTAAATCGTCCACCATAACGCAATCGCGACCAGCAACATCACCAACTACACGGTTTGCAACAGCTTGATTTGGACGCGTAATATCTCTAGTTTTATGAACAAAAGCCAGTGGACCTCCGCCCAATCTTTGCGCCCACTGCTCCGCAACACGGATTCGCCCTGCATCTGGCGAAACAACAGTAACGTTTCCTAAATCTTCGCTAAAGCGATCCCTTACATAGTCCACCAAAACTGGCATAGCAATTAAGTGGTCTACAGGACCATCAAAGAATCCTTGCGATTGTGCAGCATGCAAATCAACGCTCATAATGCGATCTGCGCCTGCAGTTTTAAGTAAATCAAACATCAAACGGCAAGAAATAGGCTCACGACCGCGATGCTTTTTATCTTGTCTAGAATATCCAAGCAACGGGCACACAGCGGTAATAGAACGAGCAGATGCGCGCTTTAATGCATCAATCATAATCAACTGTTCCATAATTGACTTATTAACAGGGTCACTATGACTTTGCAACACAAACACGTCTGTTCCTCGCACAGACTGAGTGTAACGAACATACATCTCGCCATTAGCAAAATCGTACGCCGTTGTTTCCAATACATCTATACCAAGCTGATTCGCAACATCTTTAGCAAGCTTAGGATGCGCGCGACCAGTTACGAGAACAAGGTTTTTATCTGGCTTTCCTTCAAGGACGATGCTCACCATATCTCCAAACGCTAGTTCGCTAACAGTCCACAAAAATCGGACTGAAACTAATACTATCTATTTGCGCAGACTATAACCATTAAGCCGTTTCATACATAACAAATGCTTGCAAACAGTTGCAAATCCTTACAAAAACATTACAAATCATTACAAATCGCGTATATATAAACCGTGTTTAACAATGTATTGAACAACGCCGTCTGGAACCAAATACCAAACTGGCTCCCCATGCTCTGCACGCTTGCGAACATCTGTTGAAGATATTGCCAATGCTGGAATCTCCAATATGTCAACAGGAAAACGATGACTATGGCAATTAACCATATCGTCACACGAATCGTAAGACGCGGAACGAGCTTCAATTTGTGTAAACTTTTCTGGACTTGCGTAACCTGGACGCGTTACAGCAACAAATCTAGCCAAACTCCATAATTCTCTAGCATTTTTCCATTGCATAATCTCTGCAATAGCGTCTGCTCCAGTAATAAAGAAAAGCTCCGCGTCTGGGTGTTGCGCGCGAATATCGCGAAGCGTGTCGATTGTGTAAGTAACACCAGGCCTATCAATATCCACTCTAGAAACTGTAAATTTTGGGTTTGAAGCCGTTGCGATTACAGTCATCAAATATCTGTCTTCTGCATTTGTGACTTTTTTGTCTAGCTTAAAAACCGGCTTTCCAGTAGGAACAAAAATAACTTCGTCTAAATCATAAACCCACGCGACTTCGGAAGCTGCTACCAAGTGGCCATTGTGAATCGGATCAAAAGTTCCACCCATAATCCCTATGCGCGGATGTTGATGAACGTTTCCTCTTGCAGAGTGCTTAAGTTTAGAAGATCTTGACGAAACTGGCACGCTAGCTTGGCTTTGATTAAAAGAACCTTGGAACAAATCCGACATTCGGCGTTCTGTAGATGAATCGCTCATTTAATTCGTCCTAGATGCATTGCGTACATTGTGCGAGTTATTTGCATTAGACACATTAGACGCATCTGCAGCATCATCTGCTTTCGCTTCATCAATTACGCTGGAAGCAACATTTGCTTTGTCTGGATTAATATTTCCCATTTCTTCATTCCACTCATCTTGAACAACGCGCTTAATTTCTTCAAACGTTGGAAGATCAAAATCAGGCTGGAAAACACCTCTAATGTTTGCAACGCACTCCGTAATCTCTACAAGAACTTCGCTCATATTGTCTACAAGACTAGCGCGCTCAAGCTTACTAAATTCAGCTATATTGCTTTCCATTTTTTGCAAATTCTTATTAACTTCATCTATTATTTCGCTGTTTTCTGGCGTAACAACATCTCGATTATCTCTATCTGGCCACCCCATTAAAACAGCGTCAGCATATTCAAGAGAAGACCTTTGACTTGCAGACGCAATCCCATCTTCTATTTGAACTAAAAACACGTAACGAACAATAGATAATCTTTCTGCTGCAACATCTAAAGCATCAAGCACATTAGAAGCACCTACACCGTTAGATAGGCACATAGACAGTCTTAAATCCTCGTTTGATTGATTTTTAGAAATTTTAGACGATTGTGATTGTGATGTATCAGGCATATTCTTAACCTTACTCTTAAGCCCTTATTTGTCCTTGACCGTAGCCAATCCACTTTGTAGTTGTCATCTCTACTAAGCCCATTGGCCCTCTTGCATGCAGCTTTTGAGTGGAAATTCCAAGCTCGGCTCCAAAACCAAATTCGCCGCCGTCTGTAAACCTTGTTGAAGCATTTACCATAACAACCGCACTGTCTATTGACGAAACAAACTCGTTAATCGTTAAGTAGTCTTGCGCAATAATCGTTTCCGTGTGACCCGTTGAATATTTTGAAATATGATTAATGGCATCTTTAACACCATCTACAACTTTTACTCCGATTTGCAAAGACAAATATTCTGTAGACCAATCTTCATTATTTGCATGCTCTAGTTTAATACCACTTATATTTGCGGATGATAAAATATTGTATGATTCTTCATCAGCATGAATTAAAACATTACGATTCGCTAATTCGCTTGCGACTTTTGGAAGAAAATCTTTAGCAATGCTTCGATCTACAAGTAATTTTTCTGCAGCATTACAAACTCCGACTCGTTGAGTTTTTGCGTTTATAATAATCGGAATTGCTTGACTAAAGTTTGCTGTTTTATCTACATAAATGTGAACGTTTCCAGCGCCAGTTTCTATGACTGGAACTGTTGATTCTTTAATAACTGCAGAAATCAGATTTGCGCTTCCTCTAGGAACAAGAACATCAATATGACCATGTGCGTGCATCATTGATGTTGCACCGCTTCTGCCAAGATCATCAACAGATTCTATAAGATTTTCACTTACACCAAAATCTTTTAAGACTTGCTTTAACACACTAACAGTTGCACGATTTGTGCATTCGGCTGCGCTTCCGCCTCTTAAAATTACAGCGTTTGAAGATTTTATGCACAAAGATGCAACGTCAACAGTTACATTTGGTCTAGCTTCGTAAATCATTCCCATTACGCCAATTGGCACTCTTACTTGAGAAAGTTTAATACCATTTTCCAGCGTGTATCCTCTAACAATTTGGCCAACAGGATCTTGTAATTGCGCTATTTTTCTAACACTTTGAGCTGATTTAACTATTCTTTCTTTGTTAAACACAAGTCTGTCTAGTTTTCCAGCATCCATACCATTTTTTTGAGCTTTTTCTAAATCTTGCTTATTTGCTTTTTCAATAAATTCTGCGTTATTTTCAAGAGAATCAGCAATAGCATTTAAAAGATTGTTCTTAAAAGTGGCATTAGATTTAGAAAATTCTCTTTGGGCGATTCGCGCATCATCTGCTCTAGAAAAAACAATAGAATCTGTAGAGTCCCCATGCTCTTTAGAACTATTGACTTGCTCACTATTATGTGTTTCGTCAAACTTTGTATTGAGATTAATCATATTGAACATATTAGCAATAGCAGTGCTTAGGCTCCAATGCTTCGGGTATTATGTATAACAATTGACACAAATGGAGGAATCATGGCAGAAAACACTACGAATACAGTTATGTTTCATAGCACTAGGTCTAACTCTAAAACCTATACGTCGAAACAAGCTATTCGTAGGGGCATAGCCGAAGACGGTGGCTTGTTTGTTACAGATTGCCTTGGCGAAACTCGCTACGATATTTCTAATCTTGTTGGAAAATCTTACAAGCAAATTGCTAAAGATGTTCTTCAAATCCTTCTTCCAGATTTTACTTCTAGCGAGCTTGATGAGTGTGTTGAAAATGCTTATGGAGATCAATGGGAAGATTGCGAAGTTACTCCATTAAAGCAGCTTGGCACTAACAATGATTTTGTTTTAGAGCTTTTCCACGGTCCTACTTGCGCTTTTAAAGATGTTGCTTTGCAAATTTTGCCACACTTTATTAGACACTCAAAAAATACTTCTGACTCTAGCCAAAACGTTATGATTCTTACTGCTACTTCGGGAGATACTGGCAAAGCTGCGTTAGCTGGTTTTGCAAATGTTGAAGGCACTTCTATGGTTACTTTTTACCCAGAAGGCAAAGTAAGTAAAGTTCAAGAATTGCAAATGACAACTCAAAGCGGAAGTAACGTAAAAGTTTGCGCTGTTAGAGGTAATTTTGACGACACTCAAAGCAGCGTTAAGCAAATCTTTACTAACGATTCAATCAATGAATCGATTAAGAATAACAATAATGCTTTGCTTTCTTCTGCTAATTCGATTAATATAGGCAGACTTATTCCTCAAGTTGTTTACTACTTCTACGCTTATTCTAAGCTTGTTGAACGCGGCTCTATAAAGCTTGGCGATGAAGTAGAATTTTGCGTTCCAAGTGGCAATTTTGGCAATATTCTTGCTGGATATTATGCAAAAATGCTTGGCCTTCCTGTAAAACACTTGATTGTTGCAAGCAATAGCAACAATGTTTTGTTTGACTTTTTGGTTAGAGGAACATATAACAAGATTCGACCTTTCCATCAAACGGTTGCGCCTTCTATGGATATTCTTGTTTCTTCTAATTTGGAACGCATGCTTTACTACATGTGCAATAAAGATACGCGACTTTTGCAAATGCTTATGAACGATTTGCAACAATGGGGAGCTTTTGAAGTACCAGAAGACGTGCTTTCTAAAATTCGAGAACTTTTTGGATGCGGATGGGCAAACGAGGATCAAATTCGCGATTCCATAAAAGAATGCTGGAATAAGCATAATTATGTTATTGACCCACATACTGCTTGTGGATACTTTGTTATGAGCCATATTCCTCATGATCCTAGTGTTCCTCGCATTCTTTTAAGCACTGCAAGCCCGTATAAGTTCCCTAGAGTTGTTTGCGAATCCTTAGGCTTAAATGTTGAAGGATTAGATGATTTTGCTTGCATGGATTTGCTAGAAAGCAAAACTTCTACAAGCGCTCCTAAAATGCTTAGCGAGCTTAAGAATAAAGCAGCTAGATTTAACGATGTTATTAACGTTGAAGATATGCCAGATTACGTTCTTAAGTGCGCTAACGAAATCTGCTAAGTCCTAATATTTTAAGACTTAAACAAAGCATAATATACTTCGTTTAGCGTGCTTAAATCGTGACCTTTTCTAGCTCCTGCAGAAAAGAATCTTCGCCTTCTAACATCTGGTTCTAGATTTTTTGTTCGCTGTGCTACCTTTTTGCCCAAATCCCATGCGCTTTGCTCAAAAACACCGTTTTCTCTAGCATCTTGCAAAGATGAACAAACAATAGCGGAAGCAACTCCCTTTTTTTGCAACTCCATGCGAGTTGCGCGCTCTCCTAATGTTCTACTTATGCATGAGCGTATAACAGATTGAGCATATTGCTCATCGTCAATCAAATGCAAATCTTCTAAACGAATTATTACAGATTCAACAATATTCTCTCTATAACCCTTATCTATAAGCCTATTTTTTAAGTCGTTTGAAGATCTTGCAGCATAATCTAACATTCTTAAAGCACACTCTTTGCAACTATCAAAGTCGCATGCTTTTTTAGAGTCTACTTTTTTAACAGCTCTATTATTAAAAGAGTTATACTTTTGCAATCTATAAGACGAATGGCATGAGTTTTCTTCGCAATCACCTATTTCAACACTATTCTCTGAATAATGTGAATTAACAGCTTCTAAACTACAATCATCTTCTGCACGCACATTCTTGTTCTTAACATCATTTTTGTTAAAAACAGAAGCATCTACGGGTTTATGATTGCGAAGAAAACTCTCAACACTAATCATCTATCAGTCTTCTCATCTATCACTATTTATTCTTGGAATCTTTACTAGAAGCATCTGACTTATTTTCTGCATTAGAATTCGACTTTGCTTTTTCGCTATCGTCTTCATCTTCTACTTCAACAAATTGATCTTCTGGCTTCATTAGCCCAAAAGCAACTTTTACTTTATCGCTAATTTCTTCCGTAATAGCAGGATTATCCTTAAGGAATTGACGCACGTTTTCTCTACCTTGACCAAGCTGTTCACCCTCATACGTAAACCAAGAACCAGACTTTTTAATAACGTCACACTGTACAGCCATATCAATTACAGAGCCTTCAGTAGATATTCCCTCTCCATAAAGAACATCAAATTCAGCTGTTTTGAAAGGAGGAGCCATTTTATTCTTAACAATCTTTACTTTAGTTCGATTGCCAACAGCTTCTTCTCCGTTTTTAATAGTAGAAACACGCCTAATATCCATTCGAACAGACGAATAGAATTTAAGAGCTTTACCACCTGTAGTTGTTTCTGGATTACCAAAGAACACACCGATTTTTTCTCTAAGCTGATTAATAAAGATTGCGGTTGTTCCAGCTTGAGACAAAGCTCCTGTCATCTTTCTTAAAGCCTGACTCATTAAGCGAGCTTGCAAACCAACATGGCTATCTCCCATATCTCCGTCAATTTCGGCTTTTGGAACAAGCGCTGCTACAGAATCAACAACTATAACATCTAAAGCACCAGATCGAATAAGCATATCTGCAATCTCTAAAGCTTGCTCACCATTATCTGGCTGAGAAACAATAAGAGAATCCGTATCTACACCTAATTTACGCGCATAAACTGGATCTAACGCATGCTCAGCATCAATAAACGCTGCAACTCCGCCATTCTTTTGAGCATTAGCAACAATGTGCAAAGCTAACGTTGTTTTACCAGAAGATTCTGGACCATAAACCTCTACAATACGCCCACGAGGAACACCACCAATTCCCAAAGCCATGTCTAGAGCTAAAGAACCAGTAGGAATAACCTCAACGTCTTGCAGTGGCTTATCTCCTAATCGCATTGCAGAACCCTTGCCATATTGTTTTTCAACATTTGCAAGAGCCATCTCTAGCGCTGCTTTTCTACGTGGATCTGCCTTGTCGGCATCAATAAGACGATCCACAGCACCCTTTTTTGTTTGTTGTGCCATATTATTACTCCTTTCGCATGCCGATGTATTGATGACCATACTCAATACATGATGCCCGTGCAAGCGTTTTAGAGCAATGTGGTTAAAGGCTATTTTCCAATAACCAATAGGCACTTACACGCTGCAAGAAGACCAACAATTAAATATTATACACCATAAACGAACATTTGTTCGATACGCGTGTTGGCTTGAAATTCCAACAAAAACGCATACACGCAATCAAATTAAAAAATAAAATAACCTTATTTTGCAGGAAGCGGCGGAGCATTATGATCTTTGCCCCACCTTTTATTATCTGGAATATTCATATGATCACATAAAATATTCCAAACAATTCTAGGCTCCACGCCAGCATCAATCGCCTCGCGCGCGCTCATACCATCAAGCTTTTGCAACTCTTGATCTTTAGCAATACTCCTACCAAATTCTCTACCGAAAACTTCTTCAAGAAGCTCCCAAAATTCACGCTCGCGCATAAAAAATCCAATCTTCAAAAATAAGAGCATAGAAAATCCTAATTAGCGTACTAACAACACCAATACGAACGTCTTTTCTATCTCCAGAAATATTTAGTTGAGCACAAAGCGTAAAACCGTGGTCAGATGAATAAGCACAACATCTACTTAAAGAAAGATTGCTTATTTTGCCACATTCACAATCAAAAACACGATCTTTAATATTGTTAATTTTTAGCGAAACTAAATCAAAATCGAGCGAAGAACAGCGCTTTGAAGCAACATTTGGAATAAAAATTCCAACGTAAGCCAATCCTTGTGGCTTTAAGCCATCGGGGCCAGGACCTGCAACGCCAGTAGTAGACAATCCAATAACAGGAAAATCTGCGCTATCAACATCTTTACTAGAATCCATGCAATCGTATTGCCACTTTGCGCCGCTATACAATCTTGCGCAACCAAACGCCATTTGCTTTGCAACACTAGGCTCTACAGCGCCGCAAGTTTTAAGCAAATCGCAATCCACGCCAAGAATCTTAGATTTTTCGCGAATATCGTAAGTAACAGCAGAACCAAGAAAAACCTTTGAAGCGCCAGGAATATTTACAAACGAATCCGCAAGAAGTCCTCCTGTTAAAGATTCTGCACAAGAAATATGCAAAGAATTATTCACACAAAAATCGAGAATCTTACTTGCGAAAGCATCCGTAGAAGCATCCGTAGAAGCACTTGCCAAATAGTCACACATTTTACTATCGCTTAAACGCACCGCGCACGTAAAGGAATCCAGAATAAAGGGCAAAACCAAGAGCAATGCCTATAAATCCGTAGCAAAGCGAGTAATAGCACACAACCCAAACAGAAACATTGTAAGCGCAAAATATTGGAACAATAGGCGCAAGCAACATTGAAATTCCAACAGATTGAGAAAGTGTCTTATACTTTCCTGCCCAAGATGCTGCAATAACTTTTCCGCCTTTATCTATAACGTAAAAACGCAAAACAGTAATGCCTATTTCTCTAAGAATAAACAGTAGAGTAATCCACCAATAAAGCTCGCCAAAAGCAGAAGCAATAATAAGAGCAGAAAGTATTAAAAGCTTATCGGCAATAGGATCTAAGAGTTTTCCAAGCTCTGTAACTTGATTATATTTTCTAGCCATCCAACCGTCTAATTTATCTGTTGAAGCTGCGATTATAAACATTGCAAACGCAGCCCAGCGAACCGAAGTAGAAGCATAGCCCCAAGGCCCAGAAATAAGATACAAAACGATGAATACAACAGAAAGAGCTATTCTTATGTAAGTCACAATGTTTGGAGCACAATTCCAACCTTCTAGCAACTTAGACTTACCATTTTGCAACATCGTTAATACCTCCATAACCGCTACACAAATATGGTATAGCAAACGCAAAACTTAATTTAACAACAATCCTTTAGCAATGCTTTAACAATACTTAATTCAAAGTGTTTAATTATGCTTAATTATGCTTAATTCAAAGAATCAGACTCGCCTTTAATAAAAGCTAAGACTTTAGGCAAATCTTGCGGTTGAACAAGAACCTCACGCGCTTTAGAGCCTTCCGAAGGCCCAACAACGCCACGCGATTCAAGCAAATCCATAAGTCTGCCTGCCTTAGAGAATCCAACACGAAGTTTTCGTTGAAGCATAGACGTGGATCCAAATTGCGCACCAACAACAAGCTCGGCAGCTTGAAGAAGTTCATCCATATCGTCGCCAATATCTGTTGTTTTAGCTTGAATTTGAGCCTGTTCGTCTGCTTTTGCAGCCATTTGCTCAATGTCTTCCCTATATCTAGGCTTTCGCTGAGTTCTAACATATTCTACAGCTTTGCGAATTTCCGATTCGCTAACCCAAGAGCCCTGAACTCGCTGAGGCTTAGCAGCACCCATTGGAAGGAACAACGCATCTCCTTGACCAATCAAAGTTTCCGCGCCAACAGTGTCTAAAATAACGCGCGAATCCGTAGCAGAAGACGTAGCAAAAGCCAAACGAGATGGAATATTCGCCTTAATTAAGCCAGTTACAACATCAACAGACGGGCGCTGAGTTGCAAGAACCAAATGCACGCCTGCAGCACGAGCAAGCTGAGTAATGCGCTGAATAGAACTTTCAACGTCGTTTTTTGCAACCATCATCAAATCAGCCATCTCGTCTACAACAACAAGCAAATACGGGTATGGAGCAACTTTTCGCTCAGAGCCTTTTGGCGCATGAACCTTGCCTTCGCGCACTGCCTTGTTAAAGTCTTTAACATGACGGAAACCAAAGAATTGCAAGTCGTCATAGCGCGAGTCCATCTCTTTAACAACCCATTCAAGAGCTTGAGCCGCCTTCTTAGGGTCTGTAATAATCGGAGTTAGCAAATGCGGAATCCCAGCATATGCAGAAAGCTCCACTCGCTTTGGATCTACCAAAATCATGCGAACCTGCTCTGGAGTAGAACGCATAATAATCGAAGTTAGCATAGAGTTTATAAAGCTTGACTTTCCAGAGCCAGTAGCACCAGCAACAAGAAGATGCGGCATTTTATCTAGAGCAGCAGTTACAAAATGACCCTCAACGTCTTTACCAACTCCAGTGAGCATAGGATTTGAATCCTGGCGAGCTTTATCTGACCTTAAAACATCTCCAAGGTTTACAATCTCTCGATCTACGTTTGGAATCTCTATACCAATCGCAGACTTGCCTGGAATTGGAGACAAAATACGCACATCTGTGCTTGCTACAGCGTATGCAATATTTTTTTGAAGATTTGTGACTTTTTCAACTTTTACTCCAGGCCCCAGCTCAACTTCGTATTGAGTAACAGAAGGACCCCTCAAAAAGCCAATAACTTTTGCATCTACTTCAAACTGTTCAAACGTAGAAGTTAGCGCGCGAATTACGCGATCGTTTGCAGGAGTTCTAGTTGCGTGCGGTTTTCCGTGAACAAGAATGTTCAAATCTGGCAATCTGTACGGCTCTTCATTGTACTCATTGGAATTATTGTTTGAAGAATCGCTAGAATCATTCGCATTATTGGCATTGCTCACACTATCTTCATCATTTTCTTGCGATGACCTATATTGATCCAACTGCTGACCAGGCATTTTACTCCATGGGTCACCGCTATATTGCGATTCGCCACTAATTGGCGCTTTTGGAAATTCGTCAATATACATTTGACCAGAAGATGGCGAAGAATTAGCACCAGGAGTGCCATTAGAAACACCATTAGAAGCAACAACACGCGGATGCTGATTACTTTGATTCTGATCTTCTTGCGAGCCAAATTTAGAGCCGTAGTCTTCAATAGAGTCGCCATCTTGACTTTGCTTAGAAGAAGCGCAAAGAAAAGCGTCATCTCCAGCATACGCATCTAAAAGTTCGCTATTATTACTCTTCTTTTTAGAACCAAACAAAGAATTAAAAATCTTAGAAATTATTGAATTGTGCAAATCTTTACGCAACTTTTCGTCATCGGAAGAGTCGTGAGCTGGAACGCCTTCTGCAAACTCAAGATTATCGCTACTATTACCCGAATTTTCAGCATCTGCATTCTCTAAGTCTTGATTATTCTTTGACTTTTTAGAGAAAACAGATGAAACAAATTGAGTCACATCTTCAACATGCAATTTAAGAATCATTAAAATAGCAAAAATGGCAATAATAACAAAAATTGTTAGAGCAAAAATCCTAGATAATCCCCAAGCTAAAGGAGAACCTAAGCAAAATCCTAATAATCCGCCAGATTTTTGCAAATCATCTATATTAAATTCTTGATTTTTGCTTGCAATTAAAATGTCTAAAATTGAGCAAATTGACCATAGAAGAAGAACAAAACCACCTATAACGCGAGGATTGCCAGATTTAGCACCACTATTTCGCATAAGCCTAATAGCAACCGCACTAAGCCACACAGGCAAAACAACGCTCATAATGCCAAAAATCGCGGAAGATAAAGAGTGCAAAGCAACGCCTAAGAATCCGCTAACTCTAAACCATTCAGATGCGCAAAAAAGAACAGCAAGAATAAGCATTACAAAGCACAATCCGTCTCTACGGTAGGCTTCATCATATTGCCCAACTCCAAAAAGCGAGCGAACTGCTTTGCCAATAACACGCGGAACAAAAAGCAGAGCAGACTCCCAAAATGGCTCATTAGTCTGCGCTTTAGACTGCTTACCACCCTTGTTTGGCATATAAATCGCTCCTCCATAAAATGCGCGTACAAAAACCGCTAACAACTAGCAAGCTAATCGCCAGCAATCATTCACATTAAGTACAAACACCAACCGAATTACTTAAAATTATTCAATCAATATTATCTAATTAATAGCCTTACTTATTCTACTCCATTGCATGCAACAAGATATAAAACAAAACACAAACACAGTTAAAACGCAGCCAGAACGCATACATAAACAAAGAAAAAAAAAATCGGCTGAAAAACAGCCGATTAAGTGGGGTGGCTAACGCGGCTTGAACGCGCGACCTTCTGAACCACAATCAGATGCTCTACCGACTGAGCTATAGCCACCATTACAGCGCGAAACCCTTCGGGAATCGCACAACAGAGGAATACTATACACGATTTTTTGATTTTGCGCTACTCTGGCGATTTTCGGCGCGTCGCACAAAATACGACGTTACTTAATGACACAATAAGACTATGAGTTTTTTGCAAAAATCAAATGCAACTAGCATGCTTAATGAGCAAGCAGAACATTGGAAAAGCGTTGAAAATAATCGCACTTTTGGCATTCTAAATTCAACGTCATACACAACAAAAGCTCTTCTTCTAGGGTCTGGAGAGCTTGGAAAAGAAATCGCTATAGAGCTTATAAGACTTGGTATTAAAGTATTTGCTGCAGATAGTTATGCGAATGCTCCAGCAATGCAAGTTGCGCAAGAAAATCGCGTTTTAGACATGAGCGATTCTAAAAAATTGCAAGAACTAATAAACAACATAAACCCAAACATAATAATCCCAGAAGTTGAAGCAATATCAACCGAAGTATTAAAAGACGTAGTTAAAAACAAAAAAATTCAAGTCGTTCCAGGCTCTAGTATCACTTCGATTGCAATGGATCGCGAAGCTTTGCGAAAAATCGCACACGAAAAAATTGGACTTCCTACTACACCATACTGTTTTGCTTCAAGCTACGAAGAATTAGAAGAGGGAGCAAAAATCGTAGGGTATCCATGCGTAGTAAAACCAGTTATGAGCTCTTCTGGTCACGGTCAATCTATTGTAAAAGATCCTAAAAATCTTGAAGATGCTTGGTTTAAAGCTCAAAATGGAAGAAGATCTAAGCATAAAACACAAAACTTGCAAAGTGAAGATAGTGAAAATAGTGAAGATATATCTCGCATAATAGTGGAAGCGTTAGCGCCTTTAGACTACGAATTAACGGTTTTAACAGTGTGCTCAAGCGCTGGAATAATAACATGCGAGCCTATTGCACAATGCCAAGAAAACGGCGACTACAGGCAATCATGGCAACCAGCAAACATACCAGAAAACGTTAGAAAATCAGCTCAAAATATTGCAAAACAAGCCGTAGAAGGTTTAAGCAAAATAGCAAAAGAAAACGGCGAAACAGGCTGGGGCATTTACGGCGTAGAACTTTTTGTTCTTAAGAATGGAGATTTACTTTTTAACGAGTTATCTCCTAGACCGCACGACACTGGCATGGTAACAATGATTTCGCAATACTACAGCGAGTTTGCTTTGCATGTTTTAGCAATATTAGGTGTTCCAATCACACAAAAGCACACTTCTCTTTGCTTAAAAGATAACGAAGTCGCATTAAGTCACGCACTTGTTGTGCAAGGAAACGGTGCTGTAGGATTTACAAATCTTGCGCAAGCATTAGACGAAGAAGATTGCACAAGATGCGATATACGAATTTTTGGAAAACCAGAAGTTCACGGATCAAGACGCATGGGTGTTATTTTGACAGTATCGAACAGAATAAATGATGCAAAATCTTGTGCGACACGCATTGCAAGCAAAATACGCACAATAGAACTGCCGTCGTAAAACGTTGAAAAGTCAAGATTTTTACTACTTTTATTAAACAAAAAATCAAAAAATAATCCAAACAAAATGTAGGTAACAATTGTTAGTCTAATCTTGCTGGCGGTTGAATAAACCTTCAAATAATGATGGTTTGCAACATTCAGCCATGGATACAACGAGAGAGGCACGTCAATGGAAAAACTTGACAAGTTGTATGAAGGCAAAGCAAAGAAATTGTATGCCACAAGTAACGATAATGTTCTGTGGGTTCAATACATGAATCAAGCTACGGCTGGCAATGGTCTTAAAAAGGCTCAAATTGCTGGAAAAGGCAGCTTAAATAATCAAATCACTTCTCTACTGTTTAATCTTCTTAAAGCTCGTGGAGTTAAAAGCCATTTTCTTGGCAGAATCTCGAATACCGAGCAACTTGTAAAGCGCATGCAGATGTTTCCTCTAGAAATAATAATGCGAAACATGGCTGCTGGTTCTTTTGCAAAACGATATGCCGTTAAAGAAGGAACTGCTCTAAAAAAGCCTCTTTTGGAGTTTTGCGTAAAGTCAGACGATCTTGGTGATCCTTTTATTAACCCAGAAGGCGTTGTGGCTTTGGGTCTTGCTAGTGAAAGCGAAATGGCAGAAATTACAAAGCAAGCTCACGCTGTAAACAATGCACTTTTGGATATTTTCAACAAAATCGACGTTCAACTCGTTGACTTTAAGATTGAAGAAGGCGTTGATGCGCAAGGAAATATTCTTCTTGCAGACGAGATAACGCCAGATACGTGCCGACTTTGGGATAAGCGCAATACAAGCTCCGAAGTAAGTCATTTAGATAAAGACTTGTTCAGACGCGATTTAGGAGACATAATTCCAGCCTACGAAGAAATATTCTCGAGGCTTAAATCTCTTGCGCAAAGCGAAGGAGTAAACTTCGACGAAGTTAATCCAAACGATTGTGCTGAACAATGATTTTAATGTGGCTCGCATCTTTTAGGTGCGAGCCACGCGCGTTCTTAAACAAATAAAATAAAACAAATAAAACAAATAAAAAATAGCCAAACACAATAGCCAAAACTACAATTGCAAGGCAGGTTCACCGTGGTATTTCGCGTTTATGTTGAAAAACGATCTGGTTTCGATATAAAAGCCCAACATCTTAATCACGAGCTTAAAGAGATTCTTGGTATTGATTCTCTAAAATCAACGCGCATAATAAACAGGTATGATGTAGAAGGAATATCTAAAGATCTTTTTAACACTGCTGTTAAAACGGTTTTTAGCGAGCCTACAGTAGACAACACTTACGACTACTTGCCTATTAGCACAAATGAACATGTTTTTGCTATAGAGTTCCTTCCTGGCCAGTTTGATCAGCGCGCGCAATCCGCAAGCGAATGCGTACAAATGATTAGCCAGGGAGAATGCCCTAAAGTTAGAACTGCTCAAATTCTTGCTTTTAACGGCAATTTGTCTAAAGAAGAACTTGACTCAATTAAACACTACGTTATTAATCCAGTAGAAGCTCGCGAAGCATCGCTAGATAGTGTTGATACGCTTAAAAGCGAGGCGATTGTTCCAGCAAACGTAGAAGTATTAGACGTATTTAACGATTTAGATTCCAACGGCTTGCAAAAATTCATTGAAGATCGCGCGCTAGCAATGGACTTGGCTGATGCTAAATTCTGCCAAGACTATTTTAGAAGCGAAAATCGCAATCCAACTATTACAGAAATAAAAGTAATAGACACGTATTGGTCCGACCATTGCCGCCATACTACTTTTGGAACGCATTTTGAAAACGTGCAAATAGATGACGAGCAAGTAAAAGATGCATTTAATCGTTATCTTAAATTACGAGAAGAGCTTAACCGCACAAATAAGCCGATTTGCCTTATGGACATGGCCACTATTGGCGCAAAGTATTTGAAGCATACAGGAAAGCTTAAAAACTTAGACGAATCCGAAGAAATCAATGCGTGCACAGTAAAAGTAAAAGTTGACGTTAACGGTCACGATGAAGACTGGCTGTTTTTGTTCAAAAACGAAACGCATAATCATCCTACAGAAATCGAACCTTTTGGCGGCGCGGCAACATGCATTGGCGGATGCATTCGAGATCCTCTTTCGGGACGCTCATACGTATATCAAGCAATGCGCGTAACTGGAGCAGCCGACCCTAGAACGCCTATTAGCGAAACTTTAGAAGGAAAACTATCTCAACGAAAAATCGTAACGTCGGCAGCTGCAGGCTACTCCTCTTACGGAAATCAAATTGGACTTGCAACGGGCGAAGTACATGAGATTTACCACCCAGGATACGTTGCAAAACGAATGGAAGTGGGCGCTGTTGTAGCCGCTACCCCAGCAGACCATGTTCGCAGAGAAACACCTGAGCCAGGAGATGTGATTATTCTTCTAGGCGGCAGAACCGGAAGAGACGGAATTGGCGGAGCAACTGGTGCTTCTAAAGCTCAAGACACAGACAGCATTGAAGAATGCGGAGCAGAAGTTCAAAAAGGAAATGCTCCTATTGAACGCAAGTTGCAAAGACTCTTCCGTCGCAAAGATGCGTGCAGACTTATTAAGCGATGCAACGATTTTGGCGCTGGAGGCGTAAGCGTTGCAACAGGCGAAATTGCCGATGGCTTAATTATTGATTTAGATAAAGTGTCTAAAAAGTATGAAGGTCTTGATGGCACGGAGCTTGCGATTTCTGAATCTCAAGAGCGAATGGCGGTTGATGTTGCTGCAAGCGATGCAAACGAATTTTTGGCCTACGCGCATGAAGAAAATTTGGAAGCACAAATTGTAGCTACAGTTACAAAAGAAGCTCGAATGAAAATGACTTGGCGAGGAAAAACAATTGTGGATCTAAGCCGCGAATTCCTAGCTTCTAATGGCGCTCCAAAATCGCAAGATATTCACGTTGAAAATGGCGAAAAATACACTACAAAGTGGCAAGATAAAAGTGAAGTCTCCAGCAAAACTTTTGGCGAGAGCATGAAAAATCTTGTTTCCAACATAAACATTTGCTCAAACAAGGGTCTTAGTGAAATGTTCGACTCCACTATTGGAGCCGCAACAGTTCTTATGCCTTTTGGTGGCCGCCGTCAGCTTACTCCAGCTCAAGCAATGGTTGCAAAATTGCCAGTTTTTGGAGAAACAAACACAGCTTCTGCAATGTCTTGGGGCTTTAACCCATATATTGCGGAAAAGAATCAATTTACTGGAGCTTACTTAGCTGTTGTTGAGTCTTTAGCAAAAATCGTAGCAAGCGGATTTACTATAGAAAACGCTTATTTAAGTTTGCAAGAATATTTTGGAAAACCTCATAATGTTCCAGAACGTTGGGGAAAACCAATGGCTGCTATTCTTGGAGCTTTAAGCGCACAAATTGACTTTGGCGTTGGCGCTATTGGCGGCAAGGATTCTATGAGCGGAAGCTTTGAAAATCTTGATGTTCCACCAACTCTTATTTCTTTTGCTGTTTCTACAGGAGACGCGCGAAATGTTGTATCTCCAGAATTCAAAAAAGCAAATAGCAGAATCTTAAGAATATTGCCTAAATATAAGGAAGATGGAATCACACCTAACGCTCAAAGCTTCTTAGAAGCGATTAAGATTGTTGAAAATCTTACTTCAAACAAGCATGCGCTTTCCGTTAGCACTCCAGGATTTGGCGCAAGTGCAGAAATCTTATTTAAGATGACTTTGGGCAATCATATTGGATTAAAGCTTAATAATGCGATTAGCAAAGATGATTTGTTTAAGCAAACATACGGATCATTCTATGTGGAACTTAAAGATGATTCTGAGATTCCGCACGCAAATTCAGATCTTGTAAGCGTAGACGTAGTAGGCGAAACTTGCAATGAGTTCGAGTTTTGTGTAGAAAACGAGAAACTTAATTTAGCTGATTTGCAAGAAGATTGGGAAAATACTTTAGAATGCATATTCCCGTATCGTGCGAAGGGAGATTCAGTTCCTGCTATAAACTATGCTCCTGCTATAAAATCTAGCGAGCTAAAGTCTTCTAGTAATAATATGCGTTCTGGCATAAAAACTACGATTAGTCATCCTCGAGTAATCATTCCTGTTTTCCCTGGAAACAATTGCGAATACGACACTCAAGCTGCTTTTGAAAAAGCTGGAGCAGAATGCAAAACGCTTATAATAAACAATTTAAACGCTGATAATATTGCGCAGTCTGCAAAAGATCTTGTTAATGAGATTAATAAAAGCCAAATTGTTATGATTCCAGGCGGATTCTCTGGAGGCGACGAGCCAGATGGTTCAGCCAAGTTTATTGCTGCTTTCTTTAGAAACCCTGCCGTTAGCGACGCTGTTCGCGATTTGCTAAACAATCGCGATGGCTTAATGCTTGGTATTTGCAACGGCTTCCAAGCTCTTATTAAACTTGGTCTTGTTCCATTTGGAGATATTGTTCCAATGGATGCAAAATGCCCAACTTTAACTTTTAACACGATTGGAAGGCATCAAAGCAAGATTGTTAGAACTCGTGTTGCTTCTAATCTTTCTCCATGGCTTTCAAATTGCAAAGTTGGCGATGTTCATAGTGTTGCAATATCTCATGGAGAAGGTCGATTTGTGGCATTGCCAGAAGTTATGGATTCGCTTATACAAAACGGTCAAATCGCAACGCAATACGTTGATAGTAATGGCGTTCCAAACATGAATCTTAAGGTGAATCCAAACGGTTCACTTATGGCTGTAGAAGGAATCACAAGCCCAGATGGAAGAGTGTTTGGAAAAATGGGTCATTGCGAGCGCAGCGGTAACGGCTTGTACGCTAATATTCCAGATTTTAGAACACAAAACATTTTTAGTGCTGGAGTTGAATACTTTACATCGTGATTTGTGATTTGTGATTCACGATTTACAACTTACGATTTGTGATCTACAACTT
Source organism: Gardnerella sialicivorans subsp. sialicivorans (assembly GCF_056746795.1). Lineage (NCBI taxonomy): Bacteria > Bacillati > Actinomycetota > Actinomycetes > Bifidobacteriales > Bifidobacteriaceae > Gardnerella > Gardnerella sialicivorans. Next base: position 171,395 of record NZ_JBWPXA010000002.1, on the reverse strand, counting down.
ACGACTTACAACTTACGACTTACAACTTTAAAACAATAGGGGGTGCGAATGTCTGCCGAACTTGAAGGCGTTCACGAAGAATGTGGTGTTTTTGGAGTGTGGGGTCATTGTGACGCTGCAAGACTTACTTACTTTGGCTTGCACGCTTTGCAACACCGCGGTCAAGAAGGCGCTGGAATAGTAACAAACGATAATGGGCATCTTAAGGGTTACAGAAACTTAGGTCTTTTAACTCAAGTTTTTGCAAACGAAGATATTATAAAAAAGCTTACTGGAAATAGTGCGATTGGCCACGTGCGCTACGCGACTGCTGGCTCTGGAAGCGTTGAGAATATTCAGCCTTTTCTTTTTTGCTTCCACGATGGAGATGTTGCTTTAGGCCATAACGGAAATCTTACTAATTGCACAACTCTTAGAAATAAGCTAGAGGATTGCGGAGCTATTTTCCACTCTAATTCCGACACTGAAGTTTTGATGCATCTTATTAGAAGGTCGAGCAAAACTTCGTTTATGGATAAGCTTAAAGATGCTTTGCGAACCGTTCATGGCGGTTTTGCATACTTGCTTCTTACAGAAGACGCGCTTATTGGTGCAACGGATCCTAATGGCTTTAGGCCACTTAGTCTAGGAAGAATGAGTAATGGCGCTTACGTTCTTGCATCGGAAACTTGCGCTTTAGATATTGTTAGCGCTGAATTTATTCGAGATATTGAGCCAGGCGAGATAATCGTTATTAATGACGATGGATACAAGATTGAGCGTTATGCAAAAAATATTCAACACGCTGTTTGCTCAATGGAGTTTATCTATTTTGCTCGCCCAGATTCCAATATTTACGGCATTAATGTTCATTCTGCACGAAAACGCATGGGAGCGCGCTTAGCTAAGGAATCTCCTGTAGACGCAGATATGGTGATTGGAGTGCCTAATTCGTCTCTTTCTGCCGCTGCAGGATACGCCGAAACAAGTGGAATTCCAAACGAAATGGGTTTGATTAAAAATCAATACGTTGCTCGCACTTTTATTCAACCAACGCAAGAACTTAGAGAGCAGGGTGTTCGCATGAAGCTTTCGGCTGTTCGAGGTGTTGTTAAAGGAAAGCGCGTAATTGTTATTGACGATTCAATTGTTCGCGGAACAACGTCTAAAAGGATTGTTCGTCTTCTTAGAGAAGCGGGCGCTAAAGAGGTTCATATGCGAATCTCTTCGCCTCCTCTTAAATACCCGTGCTTCTACGGAATTGACATTCAAACAACTAAAGAGCTTATTGCAGCTAAACATTCCGTTGAGCAAATTCGCGAATATATTGGCGCTGACTCCTTAGCATTCTTATCTTTAGACGGTCTTGTTGAGTCTATTGGCTTAAATAAGCCTGCTCCGTACGGAGGATTATGCGTAGCGTACTTTAATGGCGACTACCCTACTTCTTTAGACGATTATAGAAACGAGTTCTTTGAGTCTCTTTCTAAAGAAGACAAAGAAGTTTTAGATAATATTAGAAAGAATAGTAAATACAATTTTTGCGACTAAAAACTACGATTAAACACTTAAAACACTTAAAACAAACACGAAAGGATTTTTAAATGCCACACGCATATGAAGAAGCTGGCGTTAGCGTAGAAGCAGGCTACGAGGTTGTGCGAAGAATAAAATCCCACGTAAATCGCACAAAAAGACCAGGCGTTATGGGTGGAATTGGCGGTTTTGGCGGACTATTTGACTTGGCAAGCCTTGGATACAAAGACCCAGTGCTAATTTCTGGAACAGACGGAGTTGGCACAAAGTTGATGATTGCGCAAATGATGCAAAAGCATAATACGATTGGCGTTGATTGCGTGGCAATGTGCGTAAACGACATTGCAGCTCAAGGTGCCGAGCCGCTATTCTTCCTTGATTACATTGCTTGCGGAAAAAACAATCCAGAAATACTCGAGCAAGTGGTTTCAGGCGTTGCAGACGGATGCGTGCAATCAGAAGCAGCATTAATTGGCGGTGAAACTGCAGAAATGCCAGGAATGTATAATCAAGATGAGTACGATCTTGCAGGATTTGCTGTTGGCGTTGCAGAAAGAGAAAACATTGTTGACGGAAGCAAAATACAAGCTGGAGACACTCTTATAGGACTTGCATCTTCGGGAGTGCACTCAAACGGATTCTCTCTTGTTCGCAAAGCTTTGTTTGAAGAAGCAGGATTTAGCGTTAATACAAAATTAGATGAGCTTGATGGAAAAACGATTGGCGAAGTTCTTTTAGAGCCTACAAAAATCTACGTTAAAGCACTAAAACCACTATTTGCGAATCATCTTATTAAAGGCGTGGCTCATATTACAGGCGGCGGTTTTATTGAAAATGTTCCGCGCATGTACGCTGACGATTTGGCTGCAAAAATTGACACGTCAAGCTGGAGCGTTCCACCTATTTTCAACGTTATTGAAAAAGCTGGAAAAGTTCCTCACGCAGAAATGTTCAATGTTTTTAATATGGGAATCGGAATGGTGCTTGCAATAGATGCAAATAAAGCCGATGAAGCTATGCAAATTCTTAAAAACAATAACGAACAAGCGTATGTTATTGGCAAAATGACTGAGCGCGAAAACGTTGCAGTTGAGTTGTTATAATTCCAAAATCTTAAAGCAATAAAGGATTAAAGATGAAAGTTTTAGTTGTAGGCTCAGGCGCTCGCGAACACGCAATCGCATATACTCTTTTAAAAAGCGAAAGCGTTAGCGAAGTAACGGTTGCTCCTGGAAATGCTGGAATAGCAAAAGATGGAATTAAAATCGCAAAAATTAATGAAACAGATCACAATGCTTTAATCCAATTTGTTAAAAATAACAACTACGACTTTGCGTTCATTGGCCCTGAAGTACCACTTATGAATGGCATTGTTGACGATTTTGAAGCTAACGGAATACCAGCATTTGGCCCAAACAAAGCGGCTGCTCAGATTGAAGGCTCTAAGGATTTTGCAAAGCAACTTATGCAAAGGCACAATATTCCAACAGCTGCCTACAAAACATTTAGCGAGCTAGAACCAGCGATTGAGTACGTTAAAAAGCAAGGCGCTCCAATTGTTATTAAAGCAGACGGTTTGGCTGCTGGAAAAGGCGTAACAGTAGCAACAAGCGTTGATGAGGCGCTCGCAGCTTTAGAAGATATTTTTGTAGACCACCGTTTTGGCAAAGCTGGAGCAAAAGTTGTTATTGAAGAGTTTCTAGAAGGCGAAGAATTCTCATTAATGAGTTTTGCTAACGGAACAGATTTTTGGGTTATGCCAATTTCTCAAGACCACAAGCGCGCTCACGACGGCGATACTGGCCCAAACACAGGCGGAATGGGAGCATACAGCCCTGTTCCACAAATTAGCGATGACGTTGTAAAACAAGCGATTGATAAAATTGTGCGCCCAACTTTGCAAGCTCTTGCAAACGAAGGTACGCCTTTTACTGGAATTTTATACGCTGGATTGATTAACACAAAGCAAGGTGCAAAAGTCATAGAATTTAACGCTCGCTTTGGAGACCCAGAAACCGAAGTTGTGCTTCCTCGCCTTACTAGCGACTTTGGCGAAGCTATTTTTAACATTTTGCATGGCAAAGAACCAACATTCACTTGGGCTAAAAATGGTGTAACTCTTGGCGTTGTATTAGCTAGCAAAGGATACCCTGGAAAGCTTATTACAGGCACGCCTCTGCCCCAGATTAACCTTAATAGCATAGATCAGCATATTTACTATTCTGGAGTTAAATTAGACGAAAACAATAATCTTGTAACGTCTTCTGGAAGGGTTGCACTTTTGCAAGTAAATGGCAAAGATGTTAAAGACGCACAAGCAAAAGCATATAGCATATTAGATAATCTTAATCTTTCTAACATGTTTTATAGGCACGACATTGCATCTAAAGCGCTAAACTAGCAAAGCCTAATCCAAAAAAGCAAAACTACTTAGCAAAGACACAACTAGCAAAGAGCTAGGCGTATTAATACTCAACTAATTGATATTAATTGATTATCTTAAAATCCAAGAAAGTTTGTGTTTTTAAGATAATGCTTTCCAGCTGTAATATCGTATTGAATCAAACGATAGTCATGTAATAACTGCTTAGTCTCTTTGCTCATATTTTTAGCAATCATTGGCTTACCGTGATTATCTAAATAAATAGATTGTCCTTCTGGAATCCTATCCCAACCTTGAATCTTATTAACCACAGGAGGCTCCATTGCACTAATTTTTTCGTGCAATCTTGTAAGGAATGCAATATATGGCGAAACTTTAGAATTTGTGTGAGATGCCACTTGAGATATAAAGAAGTTCGGCGAAGAATAAGAATCTTTAATTTTGCTCTTCTTCACACTACTTTCACTAGTCTTGTTTTCTTTTTGCTTATTTTCTCTAGCTTTTTTATTCGACCAAATAAAATAATCCGTTAAATGCAAATCGAGAGAATTATTATCATCACTGCTAGATGTGCTATATATTCCAGGAAGATGATCGCCATAAAACACAACAGTTACTGGCTTATTAATAGAATCTAAGTCATTTAAGAATGATTGAGTTGCTTTATCTGTGTAACTCACTCCCTTAGCGTATGTTTCAATTGAAGATGTTTCTGATTGACCCAAATTAGGTGAACCATCTTTTGCTTTTGCAACAAAATCATTATTCTTATACCAATTCCTAAACGGCATATGATTTTGCATTGTGACTATTTGCACAAATTGACTCTTTTTGCTAGAGGCGATTTTTTCAAACGCGCTTTTATACGCAGACTCGTCGCAAACATAAGGCGATTTATCAATCATATTTTTGTGCGCAATAACATTAGGAGCTTCAAGCGAGTAGAACTTACTAAAACCAAACTTTTTATAGTTTGTTGAGCGCAAGTACATACTCGGCTCATACGGATGGAATGCTATGGAATTGGCTTCACTCCCCCAATACCTGTTAATCGTAGGAGTCCAAGAAGAATTTGGAACAAGTTGCTGATACGGGCTTGTAAGAGATGAGTTAAAGTTCACCATGCTCAATCCCGTAAGCGACATGTATTCAAGGTTTGCAGTTCCTCCGCCGTAACCAGAAGAAAGCATTAAACCGCTATCTGTTTTCTCTTTCAAAGAGCTTATAAACGGCATTGGATTCTTATTTAGTTGCAATCCAGGAACTCTTATTGGATTAGAGAATGATTCCGAAAGCACATAAACAACAGTATTATCGGAGATTTTTGACTTTCTAGAAGCGTTTATTTTCTTTGCTTCTTTATTGTATTTTTCTAGCAAAGCGCTCATAGTTCGCTCACTGTAATCCGCAGGCTTATCCATAACCTTTGGGTTAACTTGCCTCAAAAATGCCACTAATGTGCCGTTTCTTTGAGCGTCGTAAACGGAGTCCCACATTGATGGCGTATCTCCCATAAACTTAGCAAAATTGTTTGCGCTAGAATCAACAGTTCCAACCGTGCAAATATACCATCCAAAAGTCGCTAATAATGCGATTAAAGTTACAACACGAACCAAAAGCGAAGTTCTTAAATTTGCAATAATAACGATTTTTCCATGATTAACATCTAAAACATGCAATAAAAGCGCAATAACCCAAGTTATTAGAACAGCAACAATAGAGCTAAAAATAACGGCATTTGCATTGTCTGGAAGAAAAGATGCAATGTTTCCAGTATTACTTCTTAAAAAGTTTAAGTCAGCTGGAAGAATCGTTTCGTATCGAACATTCACTTTCATATATTCAATAACAGAAACAATTATAGATGCGCTAATCAAAATAGCAGAAGTAATCCAAAAACGATTTATGATTATTAGCAAAATACCATAAATCAACGCAAGAATAAGAAGATTAAGCACAAAAACAAAATTAAGCTTAAGCCACATTTTTGAGATTATGTTCCAAGCGCTTGCCGAAAGTGATGAAGTCATTTCTACTCGACCAGAACGCTGTACAGAAAGCTGCACAATCATAACCATTATTGCGCAAAAAGCAACAAACATAACGGAGTACGTCCAACGAGCAAACCTAATCTTAAAACGCTCAAATTGCTTAAAAATTGTAAGAGAATTGCTTAATGGCAATTTTGCACCCTTCTGATTTACGCCTAATGTTTAATGCATATTACGTTTATTACGTTCTTAACGCATGCATGTGTTACATATACATCTTAAGTATCGCTATCGTCATACAAAAATCGTATAAAACTATGCATATTCATACTTTTGATGTATTGTAAGATGTTCTATAGCATTTATCATTATAATAGATGACAAAATATAGAAAATTTTAAGGATTATATACTATATTTGCAATGGTTGTGTTTGTTATCTTCAATCTAGCGAGGTTTTAAGGAACAGTAAGAATGAAGCAATTTATTGCCACAATTAACTTAATGCACGGCATTCTACCTATAAGCATATTCGTAATATCTGGATTATGCTTAGCTGTTCTTTTAATTACAAAACCTAAAAAGTCTAAGTATTTTTCAAAACTCTTAACTCAATTAGGCTCAGCATTTTTATTTGCCATTATTTTTGGATTCATAACTTGGCTAATATCCGACGTTTTTCTTGTGTTTGGCGTAAGTCTTGGATGGCTTGTGATTTTTTCGATTGCAGGAGGATTTGCTGCCGTAGGCTTTGCTCTAAGTGCTGCAATAATTTCTAAAGGATGCAGAAGAGCTTTCGCTATTTTTTCGATTATCTTATTTGTTTTAGCAACAATGATTCGCGTAAATATGATTTACGGAGAATACACGACTATTGGATCTGTTTTTGGATTAGGAAATTACCCAAAGCTAGAAGAGCATAATAAACACAATGCCATTATGGAGATTAAAGATTGGAACTTACTAGCAGATCAGAAAAAACTGCCTAAAATGCCATCCAAAGGCATTAGCCGCTCTGTTAGAATTCCTGCGACGCAATCAAACTTCCGAGCTAGAATCGCAAACGTGTATCTTCCTCCAGCTGCGCTAACAAAATTTGCTCCAAAACTTCCTGTAATGGTTCTTCTTTCTGGACAGCCAGGAAGCCCTAATAGACTATTTGCTGCAAGCGAAATAGTGAACACTTTAGATGCTTACGCTAAAAAACACAATGGTTTAGCTCCGATTGTTGTTTCCCCAGACCAAAATGGCACTTCAACGCACAATTCACTTTGTGCAAACACAAAGGTTTATGGGAATGCTCAAACGTACCTAACTAAAGATGTTGTTAGCTGGATTCGCAAAAATCTTCCTGCAAGCACAAATCCAGCACTTTGGCTTATGGGAGGATTTTCTCAAGGTGGAACTTGTGCAACTCAAATAGTTCCAGCATATCCAAAGTTATTTGGAAACATGTATTCTGCTGGCGGAGAATTAGAGCCAACTTACAAGAATAAAAACGAAACAATAAACCGCTATTTTAGCGGGAATCGCAAGGAATACGAAAAACATATTCCAGCAAACATAATGAGAAAAAACGCTCCATTAAATCAAAATTATTATTCAATAGCAGGAGCATGGGATCCAAAATCACAAATAAACCAATCCACTATTGCTATAGCAGCACACAAAGCTGGAATAAGCGTTATAACAATGATTTCTAAAGGCTCAGGCCACGATTGGCATACTGTTCAAAGCGGATTAAAGGTTGCTATTGATCATCTTTGTAAAGACGCTGGAATAGCAAAACATGATCCGGATTTAAGCTCTTATAGCAATATTCAAGTGGTTATTAATCAGAAGGTGAGGCGGTAAACATGCCAAACTTTTTATCAAAAAATCACAAGTCAACAGCAAAACATCATTTATCTATACTAAGTAATGATGTTAGAATCTGGCTGTCTCAGCGAGTTCTTGCAGTAAAAATCACTCTTGTATTTTTGCTTATAAACCTTGTACATTGGATTTCCCGTACCGTAATGCACATTTACACTTACGGCACAAACGCTACTCTTGCACAGTTCTTCTCGTACCATAAGCCAAAAATTGGCTCCCCATTCCTTTTTGGTCATAAGAATATTCCACAACTTTTGATTAAACTATTCCACTCGCTTTTCTTTGTAAATAGTTTTTCATCTTTAATTGTTAATGCGATTCTGTTGATTATTTTGGTTGGAATGGCAGAAACAAAAATTGGAAAAATACGCTTGCCCTTTGTATCAATATTTAGCACTCTTATTGGAATAGTACTTGGTCTTACTTTAATCGGTAATCTTTCTGCGATTATTCGCAATATGCATTGGATTACAAAAATACCGATTCGACTTTCTCCATTTACACTTTTTGTTGGCGCATTCATGGCCTCTGCAACATATGAAACAATATTGTGGCGTAGACGAATGCTTGTTTTAGGCTACGCAATCACGTGCGCAATGCTACTTTATAGTGGAAATCCTGGCGATTATTGTACAATTTTTGCAGCAATTTGCGGCCATATTATTGGCAATTTAATGAATAAGTCAAAAAATAATGTTAAAAGCGCAAGCTGGTGGCAAGGAACAGACTACGAGATTAGACGTCTATTTGCCATAACTCAACTTGTTATGGCGCTTGGCCCTGTTCTTGCTTTATCTTCAAAATCACATGCTGGAATACTAACAACTCTTGGCTTGTTTATGTCTCCACAAATGGGCACAAAACCTTGGCTTGCAAGATGCATATCGAATTATAGTTCTAGCAGCTGTTTACTTCATTCTGGATTGCAACACGCAACAATTGGCGGTCTTTGGATTCGCATTCTTTTGCCGATTGTAACACTAATGATTATAGCTTGGGGACTTTTACGCGGAAGAAGACTTGCAGCATATGCCGCTATAACAATTAATGGACTTACTGCAGTGTATGCAACTATGTATTTTGCAATTTTGCCATTAATCGCAGCCAAGCAAACTATGCTTTTCCACAAGAATAATGCAACTTCTATAGCGTTTATGCTTACAGCTTTGCCTCCACTATTAATCGCAATACTATTGTTTATAAACATAAAGCATTTTCCAAATCATAGTGATAAGTTTGAGCGCAGAATTGGCTTAGTTGCAATTGTTTTTGCACTATTTTCCACTGGAGTAGGATATGTTTGCTTTGGATTAATTGCGCCAAATGAGTTTAAGCCTGCAGCAGACTTGCATCATTTACTCCGTGACCTTCCAGGACGTTGGATGCCTATGGGATTTGGAACAAGATCTAACGCAATGCTTATGCCTTTAACTCCACTTGCTTCTGCTATTGCTCAATGCGTTGGCGTTCTTCTTTGGATTGTTCTTTTTGTTGTTTGCCTTATGTGGTTTAAGAACAAAGTTACTATTAACGAAGAAGACCGAAAAAAAGCAAGTCAATTAGTTCATTTTGGCGGAGACACAATGAGCTTTATGACTACTTGGCCAGACAATCACTATTGGTTCTCTAACACAGAACGCTCCGCAATAGCATATAGGCTTAAGTACGGAATTGCTTTAACACTAACAGGACCTTTTGGAGATAAAACAGAATATAAGAATGATTTGAAAGCGTTTATTCAACTTTGCGAGCAAAACTCTTGGTCTCCAGCTTTCTACGCTGTGCATGACGAAGATCGCAAAAACCTAGAATCTCTTGGTTTTATGTCTATTAAAGTTGGAAGCGATATGCTTGTTTACCCTAAAGAATGGCAAACTCGTGGTAAAAAGTGGCAAGATATTCGTACCGCTATAAACAAAGCAAAACGCGATGGAATAACAGACGTTCTTAGCACATACAACGATGCTCCGTGGGAAGTTCAACAACAGATTATTGAGATTTCGGAAGAGTGGGCAGAGCTTAAATCTCTTCCAGAGATGAAGTTCACTCTTGGTGGATTAGAAGAATTGCACGATCCTAGAGTAAAGATTTTGTACGCAATTAACGATAATGGCAAGGTTCTTGGCGTTACGAGCTGGATGCCTACTTATAGCAACAACCGCGTAATTGGGTGGACTCTTGATTTTATGAGGCACCGTACGGATAGTCCTAATGGAATTATGGAGCTTCTTATTGCAAGAATGGCGGAACGCTTAAGAGACGAAGGACTTGAGAATCCAGAATCTGCTGTGGAATTTATGAGTCTTTCTGCTGCTCCTCTTGCTGGAATAACAGATATTTGTGACTCAAACGATTCTAGTACCTCAACTTCTTTGCAAAGTGAAGCGAACAGCATTAACAGCAAGGACGATATACGCAATAATTCTAATGAAGGCGTAGAACATACGCAAAATAGCGTAAATCACCACGAGTCCAACGAGATTATCGTTCATGCACTAGAGATGATGTCCGACATTTTGGAACCAGCATACGGCTTTAAGTCGTTGTACTTCTTTAAGAAAAAGTTCCAACCAACTAATAGTCCTGTGTACATATGCTATTTGGATTCCGCAAAGCTTGCGCAAATATCGCTAGCTGTTACAAGTTCATATTTGCCAGAAACAAATCCTAAGCAAATTTTAGAAATGCTAAAAACACTTAAAAAAGACGCAAATCAAAAAAATCTCCGTTAACTTGCACGCATTATAGCTTGCATGTTAACGGAGATTAAATTCCTTAAGAAATCTTAATAGAAATCTTAATTGTACAACTAAGACTCAGATTCGACTTTAGAAGCGGAACCAGATTCGCTTGATTCAGTTGATTCAGAAGAATCGCTGGAATCAGCGGATTCTATCGACTTAGGGCTGCTATATGCGGAATCAAACTTCTTACCGCGGAAAATAAATTCTCCAAGCAATCCTTCGCCTTCGGCATCAACCTCAACACACTCGCCGTCTGTTAAATCGCCAAGCAGAATCTTCTCGCTAATAGCATCCTCGATGTCTCGCTGAATAACTCTGCGCAATGGCCTTGCTCCAAGAAGTGGGTCAAAGCCCTTTTGCGCAAGAAGATTCTTAGCTTCATCTGTAAGCTCCAAAGCCATATGACGCTCAAACAAGCGGTCGTTCAAACGCTTAACATCTAAGTCAACAATTTGACGAACCTCTGGCTCAGTAAGCTGACGGAACACAATAGTATCGTCTAAGCGATTAAGGAACTCTGGGCGGAATTGACGCTTAAGCTCGGAATTAACTTGATCCTTCATACGCTGATAAGACGCATCCACGTTATTACCAAGGCTAAATCCTGTGTTTGCTGCCTTAGCAATATCTCTAGTACCAAGATTCGTAGTCAAGATAATAATCGTGTTCTTAAAATCGACTTTTCGCCCTTGACCATCTGTTAAGTGTCCATCATCCAAAACTTGCAACAATGTGTTGAAAATATCTGGATGTGCCTTCTCAATCTCGTCGAACAAAACCACAGAGAACGGCTTTCTGCGAACCTTCTCCGTAAGCTCGCCACCTTCCTCGTAGCCAACATATCCTGGAGGAGCGCCAAAAAGACGCGAAGCTGCATACTTTTCTGCAAACTCCGACATATCTACGCGAATAAGCGCATCGTCGTCGTCAAACAAGAACTGAGCCAAAGTCTTAGCAAGCTCCGTTTTACCAACACCAGTAGGGCCAGCAAAAATAAACGAGCCAGCAGGACGTTTTGGATCCTTCAAACCCACTCGAGCACGACGAATCGAGCGAGAAAGCGCACAAACAGCCTCATCTTGACCAATAATGCGCTTATGAAGTTCCGCTTCCATGCCAAGAAGCTTTTTAGACTCTGCTTGCGTAAGCTTAACAACAGGAATACCAGTTGTACTAGAAACAACAGATGCAATCACATCTTCGTCTACAACCATATTCACATTGGATTCGCCTTCGCGCCAAGCTTGCTCTTTAGTCTTGCGATCTTCTTCAAGCTTCTCTTGCTCATCTCGCAAGTCGGCAGCTTTTTCAAAATCTTGATTCTTAATAGCTTCGTCTTTTTTATCGGAAAGCTTAGAAATCTTAGAATCAAGTTCTTTAAGCTCTGGAGGCTCTGTTAAGCGCTTAATTCGCAATCGAGCACCAGCTTCGTCAATCAAGTCAATCGCCTTATCTGGCAAATTTCGATCTTGAATGTATCGAGCAGACATTTCGGCTGCAGCTTGCAAAGCACCATCCGTAATAGTTACATGATGATGATTCTCGTAACGCGCGCGCAAGCCCTTTAGAATTTCGATTGTCTCTGCAATAGAAGGCTCTTGAACCTGAATTGGCTGGAATCTGCGTTCCAAAGCCGCATCCTTTTCAATATACTTTCTATATTCATCTGTAGTTGTAGCGCCAATCGTTTGCATCTCGCCGCGCGCAAGCATAGGCTTAAGCATATCGGAAGCGCCCAAAGCGCCATCAGCAGCACCCGCGCCAACAATAGTGTGAATCTCGTCAATAAATAGAACAATATCTCCGCGAGTCTTAATCTCTTTAAGCACCTTCTTTAAGCGCTCTTCAAAATCACCACGGTAACGAGACCCTGCAACCATTGAGCCAAGATCAAGAGAATAAACCTGCTTACCCTTTAAGGTTTCTGGAACATCTCCAGCAACAATCTTTTGTGAAAGACCTTCTACAACAGCTGTTTTACCAACTCCTGGCTCGCCAATAAGAACAGGATTATTCTTTGTTCTACGAGAAAGCACAACCATAACACGCTCAATTTCTTTAGAGCGTCCAATAACAGGGTCAAGCTTGCCTTGTTGAGCTTCGTTAGTAAGATTTCTTCCAAACTGATCTAAAAGAGCAGAACCAGACTGATTGCGTTTATCTTGAACTCCACCAGCATTTGCAAGATCAGCACCTTGACCGTCTGCTGGAATGCCAGAATTGCCACGAATCAAATCCATTGCCGTGCTACGAAGATCTCCTAAATCAACCTCCATTTTAATAAGCACTTGCGTTCCAACGCCTTCGCCTTCTCTAATAAGGCCTAGAAGAATATGCTCCGTACCAATGTAACTATGACCAAGTTGCAAAGCTTCACGCAAACTAAGCTCAAGAACTTGCTTAGCATGCGGAGTAAAAGGTATGTGGCCATTAGGCGAAACAGTGCCCGTGCCAATCATCTCTTTTACTTGTTTGCGAGTACCGTCTAAATCTACGCCTTTTGCGCTCAAAGCTTTTGCTGCTATTCCTTCGCCTTCTCTAATAAGGCCTAAAAGAATATGCTCCGTACCAATGTAGTTATGCTGAAGAGCGCGCGCTTCTTCTTGCGCTAGCACAATAACACGCCGAGCGCGGTCAGTGAACCGTTCAAACATAATTGCCTTCCGTTTTTATCCTTGTTCCATGGTAACGAGTTGCCATGACTCTAGAGCAATGCTCTCTATAGAATCCGTGGGACTAATCGTTTGGTTGCGGATTATTATTTGAGTCAAAATTATCTTCAGATTCTGCACTATCTACGATTTGTGCACTGCTTTTGGATTCTGCAATATCTTCATTTTTTGCAATATCTTCATTGTGCAAACCATCTTCATTGCGACTATCGCCATTGAGCTCTTCGCTATCTTGATTATTCTCAACTAAAACGCGCTTACGCCTTGTCTTGCGATTTTCTTTACTATCTTCAATCGCTTCTTCTATAAGCTCAACATCTGCACGTTCTTCTCTAGGTGTTTGAGGAACAATCTCAATGTGATAGTCGTCGTAAGCAGGCTCTGATTGAACCCAAAGCTGCGATGGCTCAGGAGGCGCTATTTCGGAATGTTCTCCGCATCCATGATCAAGCGCAACCACTCGCCCATCGTCTGGGCTCCACATATTTGCGCAAACTCCAAACATGTTTCCAAGACTTCCCGCAAGAGGAATCATAAATCCACATGACGAACAAGCTTTTCCATCCGCAATCTTAGTAGAAAGCGACTTTGGTCCATGTTGACCCGCATACCATCTTTTTGCAGTTTGAGCTATAGCTTGAGCAGTCATAACTCTTTTTCGAGTTAAGCGGAAAGTTTCAACAGCATCTTCAAAATCTTCTTTTGACTCCCCATTTTCAAGATTTTCATCATCTTCTGCACTTGCGTTATCTGCATTATATGCGCTTTTGCTATCTGAGCTGTTTTCGCCATCAACGCTGTTTTCGCTGTTTTCGCCATTATTGCTGTTATTACTGTTTTCACTATCTTTAGCACATTGCGAACCATCTTCGGATGCATTATTTTCTTGAGCACCCTCAAGCTTAACGCCATCTTCAAGCCTGGAGTCATCTTCTGCAGTGCCGATTGAATCCATAACAGAAAGATCCGTAGGCCTAAGTCTATCTTTCCAAGGAACCCAAGGAGGAGGAAGTAACGAATCTTCAGTTGGAGCAAGACTAGACTCGTTAACAGTCCAACGACCAGCATCTTCATCATGATACAGCGTTACCGACCATTGCCAGCCTTCATAGCCAAGCATAGTGCAAGCAAAACGGAAATCAGTAACATTACTACCAAGATCCGTTTTGCCTACAAAATCGCCTACAGCGTTTTTGCGCTCCGAAGTTTCCACAGCAACTTCATAAGCAAGCTCCTGCGGATTTATTACTTCATCTTCCATAAAAAATCCTGTTAACTATTAATCTTGTACGTCAAAATTATCTGCTACAGCACGCAATAAATGCGCAAGCTTTTTAGATTCTGCACTAGATGGATAATGGCGTCTGCGCAAGCCGTTGCCAGCAGAGTCCAAAAGCTTAATAAGGTCTTCTACGATTGCAGCCATATCTTCTGCTTTTGGCCTTGTAGCTTTTACAAGCGAAGGAGCAGAAGCTACGAGTGTAAGTCCCATTGCTTGCGGGCCTTTACGCCCTTCTACAACAGAAAATTCCACACGCGTACCTTTACGCAATTCCTTTATTGACGATGGCAATGCAGAAGAAGGCAAAAATACATCCTTGCCATCTTCATCTACTATAAAGCCATATCCCTTTTGGGAATCATACCAACGAACACGCCCGTTGGGCATAACACACCTCACTCAAATTCACTAAACTTTATGCGAATCATCAATTCTACTACATCCACATAACTCTACAGATTCACACTTTTTAATTGTAGCGCATGAATCTAGAACAACCTAAATAATCTAAGCAATCTAAGCAATCTTCTTGTTTTCAACATCACTAATAGAGCCACTTGTAAGCATTTTATTTGATTTATCTACAATACTTTCTTTGCTCGCATTATCGTTATTATCACTATTATCGTCAATAATAACATTTGGCAACACAACTGTAAGAGTTAAACCGTGAGGCTTAGAATCCAAAGATTCATCTCCATTCATTGTTATGTCTGCAGAAATATCTGTAGCAAAATCATCTTGGTTAGTTCTATACGTACAAGACGTTGTTGCGCAAATCAAACCGCGATGAGCTTTAACAACAGATTGTGCAATAGACATGCCTAAGCCTGTACCGCCCTTTTCTCTAGCTCTAGAAGGATCAGCAATATAGAAACGCTCAAAAATATGAGGCAGCGATTCTTCTGGAACTCCAGGACCGTGATCAACAACCCTTATAACAACATAAGAGCTGCCAGCACCTGTTGATTGGCTAACTTCTGCAGCTTCCAAAAAGTCCTTAAGAGACTTAGAAACAGAGCTCATTTTTTGCAAAGCTTCTGGAGTAATCGAAGCCTTAAAAACGCCCATTCCTATTTCTACAGGAGAATTACTTGGAGTATAACGATGAATATTTCCAACAATATTAGTAAGAACTTGACGTAACCTTGCTCCATCGCCCTTTATAGTAACGTTAGGAAGCGAGCCGGGAGTAAAAATAAACTTTCTATCAAGATTACAATTTGTAGGCTTAGAGCAATCCATTAGCTTTAAGTCGTCTGCTAAATACAATGTTCCTTGCTGAACAACTCTAACTTGATCAAGCGCGCGCAAATCATTAGCAGCATCTTTAAGAATTGGAGTTACATTAACAGTTTGAGAAACATTGATTCCTCGCCCCTCGTCAAATCGCGCTAGCGAAAGCAAATCTTCAACAAGCTCCGTCATTCTTTCGCTAGAAGCCTTAATGTGAGCAATTGAATCATCTGCCTTATCTTGCTGACCAGCAACCCCTCTCCACATGTAATACAATTCTGCATAACCGTGAATCGCAGCTAGTGGCGTTCTAAGCTCATGACTTGCATCCGAAACAAAACGCTTCATCTTTTCTGTCATTGCTTCTTGATCGTTAAAGCCTTGCTCAATCCTAGAAAGCATTGAATTTAAGCTTGCTGCCAAAGACCCAACTTCTGTATTTTCTGGAGCAGATGGAACTCGTCTGCTTAAATCTCCAGAAGCAATTTTAGAAGCTGTTTTTTCTATTCTTTTTAGCGGAACAAGAGTTGATTGAATAATCAAAGCAGACAAAACTGCACCAAGCAAAATAACAGTTATACTAACCATTAAGCAATAGCGCGTGAGAGTATTTAGAGTATCCATTTGATCGCTTAGAGAAAGCGCTATATAAACGTAACCTCTAACGTGCATTTCGGAGTTGTAACCACTGCGATTACCCCATGTAAGAACTAATACGCGCCACGGCGACTGAGCAACCTTTGCAGTCGCTTCATCAACGCTTTTAAGGTCGCCATGAACAACAGCAGGAGATGTAAACGGCTTTCTTTTTATAACAACGCTGTTGATTTCGCCATCTTCTGGCAGCGTTGGCATAGAAACAACGTCTCCTTTAAGCGGAGGAACCAAAGGCGTTGTAATAATTTTGTTATTAGTGTCTCGAATTTGCAAGAAATAGTCGTTTGGTCCAACAGTTGGCTCTTTTGAATCCTTTTTTCTAAGCAAATCAATATTGTCGTAAATAAGCTGAGCTTGATCTGCCAACTGAGCATCAGTTTTATCTAACAAATAGCTTCCAACTAATTGCCTAATCGACAAAGATATACAAAATGCTGCAATAGTTAAAACTACAAGCGTACATGCCACTAATCGAGTGCTTAACGGTATTGCATCAAAATGTTTACGTATCCATTTTGCTGCTTTATGCTTTTTATTAGGATTATTGTTTTTGCTTTTATAATCCGCATTTGCATTAGCAACTTCTGGATTATAAATAGCGACTTCCGCAGACTTGCCACTATTCATAATCAGGCTTGACCTGCCTTTGGTACGCGAATCATGTAACCAATTCCACGCTTAGTTTCAATAAGTGGAACGACTTTCTTTATAGAGCCATCGTCATTCTTAATCTCAATACCATCGATTTTCTTTCTAAGATAAGAAATATACGATTCAACGATTGCTGCGTCTCCACCCCAATCGTATTGCCAAACGTGATTAAGAATCTGGCTTTTAGACAACACTCTGCCTTCGTTATCCATTAAGTAATGCAAAAGCTTGTATTCCGTAGGGCTTAGCTCGATTGGAACTCCAGCTCTAGAAACATCGTGCGAGTCCTCATTAATCTCTAAATCTGCAACGCGCACAACAGGAGTGTCTTCTTCTGGCTCTTGAGTTCTGCGCAAAATTGCTCGGATTCTAGCAACTACTTCTTCTAGGCTAAAAGGCTTTGTAACGTAGTCATCTCCACCAACTGTTAAGCCCATAATCTTATCTTGAGTATCATCTCTAGCTGTAAGAAACAGCACTGGCACTACTACACCATTTTGGCGGATTCGCCTTGTAACAGTAAAACCATCAATATCTGGTAGCATAACGTCCATAACAATAAGATCTGGATGAACCCGCTCTATAACCTCGATTGCTTCCGATCCAGAGGCAGCGGTTTCTACGTCAAATCCAGCAAAGTGCAACGATGCAACCAAAAGTTCACGAATTGAAGGTTCGTCATCGACCACAACAATAGATGCTTCTACATTCTTACCCATACTGTTTAGCATCACTTATAAAGCTGAATGTTTCCTGAGTGTTTCCTGGAAAAAATAATTTTATTTATGCGATGCGTGCCTACGCTTAGCTTTTCTAAATCCTAGTTTAACTTGCTTTAGCACATAATTTCTTCTATAAAGTACAATCGCAACAATTACAAACAATGCTGCAATCACAACAATCATAACAATAGTTGCAATAATACTTGTTGAAGGCGTAACCGCCGTTTTTTTAGCTCTAGAAATCTGCTTCATAAGCAAAATCGCAGACTTAGCCCAGTCAGCACCTTGCGCGTTAACTAATGGCCTGTAGGCTGCATCCGACAATAAGTCAACCGTTGTTTTTCTTTTAAGCCATTCATCGGAATTAGGCGAAACTGCAACAACAAGCCTTCCTTCATGAGTAGCAATTGCTAAAAGAACAGTGTTTGGAGCTGGATTCGTGCTTGTTAATAAATCACTAGCCCACTTTGATGGGTCTTTGCTGCCGCTAAAATTAGCTAAATAAAGAAGGCGCACAGATACGCCTGTTTGCTTTTTTGTGCTAGCAATCATATCAGAGACTTTTGCAACGGAATCCCCTAGAAGATTTTCCGTATCTGTAATTGAATCAGTAGCAACAATGCCATAATTATTAGAGCTTTTATTTGCTAGATCACCATTTTTTGATTCATCTTCCGCAAAAGCAATGCTTGCAAATAAAGCAATTTGGCTTAAAAACGCAAGCATTATAAGTGTGCATAAGCCTTTAACCACATTAGTAAAAAAATCTTTGTCAAAATCGCTTAATGGCATATATTCATAATACCGTGTTTTTAGATTACAAGAAACAATAGCAAAATTGACTTTTAGACGCATCTTTTTATACAAGCATTATTTTATACAAGCATTAGAGAACGCGGAAATAAAAAAAATATAGAAAACACATACATTTACAAGCATTAAGGAGTAAAAATGGCACAATTTAGAGTAGACTCAGAGCAAATTCAGCAATCAGCTGCAGCAGTCGGATCTTCGATTAATGCGATTAGAGACGCAACAAATGGAATGTACGCAAATCTTCAACAGCTGCAAAGCGTGTGGACTGGCCCTGCTGCCACTCAGTTTGCAACAACTGCTGGGCAATGGCGTGCAGCACACCAACAAATGGAGCAATCTCTAGAGGCGATTCAGCTTGCAATGCAAAATGTTTCTAACATTTACATGGATACAGAAACACAAGCAACTTCCTTGTTTGCAATGAACTAAACAAAAGTCACAAATCAAAAATCACAAAAACAAAAACAAAAACAAAAAACATGAGCGGCAAAGCCAAAACTTTACCGCTCATGCATTAATAACTAAACAGAATGAATTAAATCATTAGCCTAATTTAGTAGCCCATCTCTGCGCCGCCTGCAGGAGCTGCAGCTGGCTTTTCTGGCTTGTTAGCAACAACAGCTTCGGTTGTTAAGAACAAACCAGCAATAGAAGCAGCATTCTGTAGAGCAGAACGAGTTACCTTAACTGGGTCGGTAACGCCAACAGCCATCAAATCTTCGTAAGCGTTAGTTGCAGCGTTAAAGCCTTGGCCTTCTGGAAGCTCGCGAACCTTGTTAAGAACAACATCTCCAGAAACACCGCTATTTTGAGCAATCTGCTTGATTGGAGCCTCTACAGCGCGGAACACGATTGCAGCGCCCGTAGCTTCTTCGCCCTTAAGATTTGCGATTTCGGCAGACTTCTCAACCTTTGCAGCAGCTTGAACAAGAGCAACGCCACCGCCTGGGAGCAAGCCCTCTTCGATTGCAGCCTTAGCATTACGCACTGCATCTTCAATGCGATGCTTGCGCTCCTTGGCTTCTACTTCTGTAGCAGCACCAACCTTAATAACAGCAACTCCACCAGCAAGCTTTGCAAGACGCTCCTGAAGCTTTTCGCGATCGTAATCAGAATCGGTATTTTCGATTTCGCCGCGAATCTGAGCAACACGAGCCTCAACGTCTTCCTTAGAGCCAGCACCAGAAACGATAGTTGTTTCGTCCTTAGAAACAATCACCTTAGATGCATGACCAAACACAGATGCATCGATAGAATCAAGCTTTAAGCCAAGATCATCAGAAACAACTTGAGCACCAGTCAAAATTGCCATATCTTGAAGCATTGCCTTACGGCGATCACCGAATCCTGGAGCCTTAACAGCTACAGTGTTGAAAGTGCCACGAATCTTGTTAAGAACAAGAGTTGGCAAAGCTTCGCCATCAACGTCTTCCGCAATAATAAGCAATGGCTTACCAGACTTCATAACAAGTTCCGCAACATGAACAATGTCTTGCTGGCTAGAAACCTTGCCAGAAGTGAGCAAAATGTATGGATCTTCCAAAACAGCAGTCTGATCTTCTGCGTTAGTTACAAAGTAAGGAGAAATGTAACCCTTATCGAAGCGCATGCCTTCTGTAAAGTCCAAATCAAGACCAAACTTGTTGTTGTCTTCAACAGTAACAACGCCGTCTTGACCAACCTTATCTAGAGCTTCTGCAATCTTTTCGCCAACTTCTGGGTCGGCAGCAGAAATCGTAGCAGTAGCAGCGATTTGATCCTTTGTTTCAACGTCTTTAGCAGATGCGAGCAATTCCTTAACAATTGCTTCGGAAGCTTTTTCAATGCCACGGCGAAGAGCAATTGGATTGCTTCCTGCAACAACGTTCTTTAAGCCTTCGTGCACCAAAGACTGAGCTAAAACGGTAGCGGTTGTAGTGCCGTCGCCTGCAACGTCATCAGTCTTCTTAGCAACTTCCTTAACTAGTTCAGCACCAATACGCTCGTATGGGTCTTCAAGGTCAATCTCTTTAGCGATTGAAACGCCATCATTAGTGATTGTTGGAGCGCCGTAAGACTTATCGAGAACTACGTTACGGCCCTTTGGTCCAAGAGTGACCTTTACTGTATTTGCAAGCTTATCAAGACCAGCAAGCATACCCTGGCGGGCATCCTCTTCATAGGCAATAATCTTTGCCATTATTCCTCCACATAAATTAACTATGGACACTCACTCATGCTTCTTCTAGCTAATCAACCGTCAGCTGTTGACTAAACCGTTAAACTGAGTGCTAAATGAAGATTAGCACTCTACATGCCCGAGTGCCAACTATAATCAAAAATCTATAGAAAAAATCTATAGTATAAAATCAAAAATAGCCAATCAAAAAGCTACTTATTGTAGTTTTTCAATTGACTATTTAAGTATTTATTTATTAATTAAATTTATTACATCACTTGTTGCGTCACTTATTTAATGCACTCGCACATATGCAATCTAATTGCACATTTACTTGCACAAAACAACAACAATAGTGGTTGCTATTTGATTTGCAGGCTCAACATTGCTAATTCCAAGCGTCTTAGCAATATCTTCAGCAGCAGATCGATTCTCGTCTCCCTTATACCAAACAACGGAATCAGCAGGAACGTTTCCAGAAGGATTTGCAGCTTCTACGCTTGCATAGCCTGCTTGCTTAAGCTTTGCTGCTTCTTGAGCCGCATGACCCTGAATCTTTGTTGCGTTAACAACTCTTACTGGAACAGTCTTGTTAATAGGTTGTTCAGAAGCTTTTGAGTCGCTTGCATTATTGTCTTTAGAATCCTTAGAGCTATTATCATTTTTATCTGTTTTGTTTGACTTATCTTCTTTTACTGGATCTCTATCTTCGTCTGAATCGTCATTAGCATTAT
Organism: Gardnerella sialicivorans subsp. sialicivorans; assembly: GCF_056746795.1. Classification (NCBI taxonomy): domain Bacteria; kingdom Bacillati; phylum Actinomycetota; class Actinomycetes; order Bifidobacteriales; family Bifidobacteriaceae; genus Gardnerella; species Gardnerella sialicivorans. The sequence continues at coordinate 149,960 of NZ_JBWPXA010000002.1, read as the reverse complement.
CAGACTTGCTCTTGTGCTCATCAATCTTACCGTTCTTAGTGCTAGAAGACTTAGCAGTTGTTGACTGATTTGCACTCCAAGGTAAACGAATATTGTTGATTTCTCCAGACATAATAGCCCATGCAAAAACGCCTAAAATAACAGCCATAACTACGACTACTACATATGGGAGCAATACAGCATACCAAGCGCGATTTCCGCGATGAACACCAACAGGGCCTTCTGGTGGATTATCAAAAGCATCTGGCGTAAACGACACGTTCTGCTTATGCGCCATAATTGCATCCCTTCTAAAAACTATCTAAACAATATGAATCCATATTAGCGAATGCCGCGCACAAAGCGTAAAAAATTTATTTATTTTTATATTTGATTTTGGATTTATCACCCTTGTTTTAGAGTTGATAATCATGAATATTAAGCATAGAAAATCTTTGCACGAACTAATAGACCCAGATTGGGCAAATGCTCTTGAACCAGTTGAGCCGCAAATCCACAAAATGGGAGACTTCTTGCGCGAAGAGATGGCATGCGGAAGGCGATTTTTGCCAGAAAGTCATAATATTCTTAGAGCTTTTACTATTCCATTTAATCAAATAAAAGTTCTTATTGTTGGTCAAGACCCTTACCCTACTCCAGGCCACCCCGTTGGTCTTAGTTTTTGTGTGGATGCTCGCGTTAAACCTTTACCTAAAAGTCTGACTAATATTTACAAAGAATTAGTTAGCGACTTAAATGTTCCAATGCCTAAAAATGGTGATTTAACACCTTGGACTAAGCAAGGCGTAATGCTTTTGAACAGATGCCTTAGCGTAGAAGCTGGAAAAGCTAATAGCCATCAAGGAAAAGGTTGGGAACAAATCACAGATGCTGCAATAACCGCGTTAAATAATCGTAAAGATGCTAATGGCAAACCACTTCCACTTGTGGCTATTCTTTGGGGCAGAAACGCTCAAAGCCTAGCACCTCTTCTTACAAATGCAATAATTATTCAATCCCCTCACCCAAGCCCACTTTCTGCTTCAAGAGGATTTTTTGGATCAAAGCCATTTTCTAGAGCAAATCAAGCATTAATATCTCTAGGCGCAACACCAATTGACTGGAGTTTATAGAAATCTAAAGCACATAGCAAGCACATAGCAAGCTGTAGTTTATAGAAAAACGAGTAAAAACTTGCCAAAAATAAAAACTAAAAACATCTAAGGTAGCGCACATCAGTTAAAATAAGACGCATGGCATTATTCCCTCCACAACCAAATAGTCAAAATAATAGCGCAAATACTGGTGTTTTCTCTCTTCCACCTCAACCGCGCATACCTGCTTCTAATGGTGTTGCTTCTAGCACAATAGACGAAGTAAATCAGCCAATATCTGCAGGCGTGTCTAACGAAAGCATTAAAAAAGCGCAAGCAATAGCTGCCATTCTTCGTTCCAGATTCACGCAAACGCTTGTAGGCCAAGATTCACTTAGAGAATCACTTATTTTGACGCTTATTGCTGGAGGCCACATTCTTATTGAATCAGTTCCAGGACTTGCAAAAACAACTGCCGCGCAAACTCTTGCAACAGCTATGTCTGGAAGTTTTAAGCGAATTCAATGTACTCCTGATTTAATGCCATCAGACTTAGTTGGAACACAAGTTTTTGACTTTGCTTCTCAAAGATTTACAACACAAATCGGCCCTATTCACGCAAACGTGATTCTTCTAGACGAAATCAATCGTTCTAACGCAAAAACACAGTCCGCTATGCTAGAAGCAATGGCCGAAGGCGCAACAACAATCGGCGGAGAACGCATTAATCTGCCTCAGCCTTTTATGGTTATTGCTACGCAAAATCCTATTGAAGAAGAAGGAACATTTAATCTTCCAGAAGCTCAAATGGATCGTTTTATGCTTAAAGCAGTTATGACTTATCCTTCACCTAGCGAAGAAGTAAGCATGTTGGAGCTTCTAACAAACAGAGGAAGTGACGTTTTTAATCCTCAAACTCTTAATAGTCAAAAAATAAGTTTGCAAGATATTACTTTTTTGCGCGCAGCTGCTAAGCGAGTGCATGTTTCGGAAGCTGTTATGAAGTATGCTGTAGATATTGTTGCAACTTCTAGAGGCCAAGGAAGTCATCCTCTTAAAACTATTTCTTCGCTAGTTAGAATGGGAGCAAGCCCTAGAGCTTCTATTGCTTTGATTCGCATTGGTCAAGCTCAAGCTTTGCTTTCTGGAAGAGATTACGTTATTCCAGAAGATGTTAAAAAGTTTGCTCACGAAGTTCTTAGACACAGAATTCTTTTGACTTTTGAAGCTTTAGCGGATTCGATTACTAGCGATCAAGTTATTGATGCAATAGTGAAGACGGTTCCTGCACCATGATTTTTGCAAAACTGCTTAACTCTTATTCTCATCCAACTTTTTTTGCTAATAATACTAAAAGAAGTTTGCTATGCTCCGATTCATCTAAAAAAGTTAGAAGAAAAATCGAAGTGTTAGACAATCGCCTAAATTTGCCACTTGCAAAAAAATCTTTAAGCATTTTCGAAGGAGAACATCCTTCTAGTCAAAAATTTGGCAATGGCGACTTAGTAGACGTTCACGCGTGGCAGCCTGGAGACGAAGCAAGAATGATTAATTGGAAAGCCAGCGCAAGAGTTGGCGAGCCAATGGTTTCTTCTAGACAGCGCGAATCTTCTTCTAAAACTTGGATTCTTGTGGATTCTAGCGTAAACATGAATGCCTCTTGCGCATCTAAAAGCAATGAATACTTGTATGAAATTGCATCCAACACAGCATGCTTTTTTGCGTCTTTAAGCTTAAAACGCAACGACTCGCTTAATTGCGCCTTATTTGACGGAGATAATGTTTTAAGAATTCCATCTTGCAGGAATCTTCCTGATTTTGAGCGCGTATTAGATAATTCTTTGTTCAAATCTCGCAAAAATCCTAGAAACATAAATGCAATTATTGATTTTGCTAATTCAATTACGCAAAAACATAGTTTAATCGTAATAATTACGGACGAATACGCTATTTTGCAAAAACATTTTAATGATTTACAAAAAATCGCAAGTTTACATTCTTTAATAGTTGTAACAATAAATCCCGTGAATCCATTTAACGCGTCTAAAAATATTCCAATAGTTGATGGAACAACTATGCGCAAAATACCATCATTCTTAGTAGATGATTCATGCTCTAAGGAAGTAAAAGCGCATAGAGCATTTATAAACAACGCTTTGCACGAGTGCTTAAACGCTTCTAAAGCTTGCCTTATACGAGGGGCTTCCAGCAACCAAATATTCCACTCTTTAGCTAAATTTATTTGCAACGCAACTTTGCAAAATAGCGTTTTTAATGTTAAGAAGAATCAAGATTTACTCTTGGAGTAGTTTGGGTTGGTGCAATCAGTGAGTATTCTTAATGTTCAAAAGGTTTTAAACGACGAAACAATGCTACTTGCTTTTATTGGCTTAAGCATAATAGTGGCAATTTTTGCAAGCATAATGCTCTACTTTGCTATATATAAAATCAACACTAAAGTTAATGCTAAAAAAGATTTAAAAGATGCTGCTCATACTCTAAATGCAAATAAACAAGAATGGCGTAAAAAAATTGAGCAAGTTGTAGCTGAATACAACCAAAACAAAATTAAAAAAGATCAAGCTTTTGCAAAATTAGCTCAAATTGCAAGACAATACGTTTCAATAATCAGTGGCGAAAACATTAAATCACATACTCTTTCAGACATAAGTTCGTTTAGAAACTCTTGGAAGAACACGCATGGAGCAGACTTATTGCGCCAAACGATTGCAGCACTATACCCTCCTGAATTTGCAGATACTAAGTATAATAATCAAGCTAAAAATACGGATGTTGATCAAGGCGCAAGGTGGGTTCTTGTTCTTCTTGAAAGTTGGAAAACAAAGGAAAATAAGCCAAAGGAGAATAAAAAATGACATTCTCCAATTTAGACTCATTCATTTTTGCAATATCGAATTTTGCAATATCTGAGTTTTCAATCCATGATTTAGAAATGAGCAAAATTTTTGCTTCAACACTATTTTCAATGCGATTAAAATGGCCACTAATCTTTGTTTTTGGCGTTTTAATAAGCGTAATTGTTGCAATATTAGCGTTTGCGATAAGTGAGATTAAAAAACGTAATTCTAAAAACTACAAAATTAAATCTTCCAAAATATTAGAAACAAGCTTTTTAACGTCTTTTTCTTTAGACGAAGACCTTAAAGGAAGCATATGCTCAAGAAGATGGCGATTATGGAATATTTTGCGAAGAACATGTGCTTTAATGCTTTCTCTTACGCTTTTATGCACACTCGCTATTAGCGCAAGACCTTCTAGAGTTTTAGATGCAAACGAGCAATCGAGTTCTAGAGATATTGTGCTTTGCTTAGACGTTTCTGGCTCCACTCTTCCCTACGATTTAGAAGTTATTAACGCTTACTTAAAATTTGTTGAGCATTTTCAAGGCGAGCGCATTGGCTTGAGTATTTTTAACTCAACGTCTAGAACTGTTTTTCCACTAACAGACGATTATTCGCTTGTTAAAAAGCAATTGCAATACGCTTCTAAACTCTTAGACGGAGTTCAAACTCAAGACAAAATCGACAATATGCAACAAAAGCAGTATCAGCAAATTTCTACATGGCTTGATGAAACTCAAAATCGAAAAGAAGCAACGTCTTTAATCGGAGATGGTCTTGTTAGTTGTGCTGCAATGATTCCTGGAGTTGTATACGGCTCTTCTAACAATTCTAAAATGCCTCATAATCGCCTTAATCGTAGTGCTTCTATTGTTTTAGCAACAGACAATGTTGTTTCCGGAAAGCCGTCTTATTCACTTAAAGCAGCCTTGGACTTAACAAAACAAGCAAATATTCAAGTTGATGGATTGTATTCTGGGTCTGCTCAAACCGAAAACGAGGCAACCACTAGGCAAATGCGTGATCTAATTACTCAAAACGGAGGTATTTTCTTAACACAACATAACGCTGATTCTGTAATGGCTTTGGTTCGTAAAATCGAGCAGCAACATACGAGTATTCCAAATGATTCATCTCAATCAGCTTTAAGCGATGACCCTAGTATTGCAACAATTTTGGCGGTTATTTTTGTGTCTCTTTGGCTTATTTTTGCAAGAAGGATAAAACGATGAGAATATATTTTACTTGGATTTCGTTAATCTTAATTGCAATTCTTGCTGTTTTAGCACTATTTGAGATTTTCCCACTAAAACGCAACTCTTATAGCACAGATGAAACTGTTTATATGCGTGTTCGCAGAGTTTTAATATGCGTTTTGCTTGCGATTTGCGCATTATGCCCATGCATTATGAAAAGCACTTTTCAACGCTCTCTTAACGCTACAAACGTAATATTTGTTTTAGACGTTACTGGCTCTATGAACGTTAATGATTCTAAAGACTTAAATAACAATCGCACTACTAGGTTTAACAGTGCAAAGCAAATAATAAAGCAAGTGACGAATAATTACGCAAATGCAAGCTTTAGTGCAATAAGGTTTGGAGCGTCTTCTAGTGTTGACGTTCCACTAACTCCAGACGCAAATGCCATTGAAAATTGGGTTAACACCATTAACACAGAGCCTGTTGGAGTTTCAAACGGAACGAGCTTAGACGCTCCTCTAGATAAGACTCTTCTTGCCGCTCAAGCGATTCACAACGCTCATCCTCAAGATGTTACTGTTTTGTATTTAATTAGCGATGGCGAAGAAACTACTAGCAGAAAGCGAAGAACGTTCTCATCTTTGCGCGGCTACATAAATCATGCTTACGTAATTGGTGTTGGCTCTAAAAATGGCGGAAAAATACCAAATAAAAGCACTAAGTTAGATAATTTAGACGATATTAATGTAACTGATTCTTCTATAAAACAGTCTGAAAAATGGGTTATTGACCCTTCTACAAAAAAGCCTGGAATATCTAAAATGGATTCAAAAAATCTTAAGAATATTGCAGACGAGCTTAGTGGAAAATATATTGATTCTAGTAAAGACCATTCTATTGGCATAGAAGCAAAGCAAATTCTTTCTAAGCAATGGAGACAAAACAACACTGTTAAACCAAGGCTTAGGCCTGAGCCAATCGTTTGGCCGTTTGCTATTCTTGCAAGTGTATTAATTCTTTGGGAATTGGCATGCTGGATTACAAAATCGAGGAAGCTTATATGATTAGCAAAATCACACCTAAGTCATTCCTAAGATTTTCTATTATTGCAATATCTTCTATTGTTATATTTTTATGCATGGTTTCAATCTATTTAATTGCAACTAATCTTAAAGCAGAATCAACGTATAATGCTGCTACAAAAAGTCTTATAAACAACATAAATGCATCGAAAAAAGTTGATGCAGATAAAGAAACGTTGGTTGTATCTCAAAAACAGGTTGATGACCAATTTAACAAAGCAAAATCGCCTTACACGATTTTAATGCCACACTTATTAAAGAGCATTAATCATAACGCAATAATATCTAAAGAGCTTACTAAAAGCTTGCAAAACCAGCTTAACCAAGATAAAAAAGATACGGATTCTAATGCGCAAACAAACCAAAATAATCGCAAAAATATGACTAATAAAGCGCAAGAAAAATCCAACAAATCCAGCTTAAGCGATTCGCAAAAAAGTAAAATTCAAGACTTGCTAAAGCAAAATAATCAAAGCGATTCTAGCCAAAATTCGCAAAATCAATCAGATCAAAATAGCGATGATTCCACTAAAGACGAATCAAACAAGAATGAAAAAACTAAGTCTTCTAAAAAAGAAGATTCCAGTAATAAGCCTTGGTAGATTGCGATAAAAATAAAATCAAAATAAAAAATAAATCAAAAACACAAAATCCTTATATTTCAAGGCTTATAGCCTTTAACCACATTGCAAGAATTTTCGTGACTATTTGAAAAACATTGTGTGTAATGTTTGTATGCACATATTTAACGACTACCAGTGGCTGTTAGAAAGGACAGAACAATGCTCTAACAGCGTGCTTAGCGAAGCACACTCCAACACTCTTAAAGACTGGCACGGAAGAGCCGCAAACGCGTTTAACGAACAGATGGCTAAAACTGCTAGACAAGCATGTCAAATAAGCTCTGTTAACACTAGTTTTGTTGACTGTGATTTTTTTAACGCTAATTCTACTTTTAGATCGATGCTTAACTATGGAGGTAAATAATGCCTTGGAGAGTAAAATCCACAATAACTGGCGGCAAACCTCTTAGCGTTGCTGATTCTAACGCGTATAGAACAAAAGCTGCACGACTTAGCGAACTATCAAACGATTTTCACTCACTAAGCGCCTGTTGGATGCAAACTGCAATGCAAATCGAAAGCCAAAAAGCAGCTCTTGTACAAAGCCAAAATAATTGTTTTAGTGAAAGCTTTGACCAATCTTCTTTACAAGACTTTCTAGATCCAGATGAATGCAGAATAAAGTCAAGCCAATGCGAATCAATGTCTAACAATCTTAGTGAATTAGCAAATCTAATAGTCAGAGCAAATAACTTATATTCTGAAGCAGAATACAAAAATAGAGAAACCTTAGATAATCTTGTTTCGATTGGAACTACCATCTTCCCTATTGCTGCTGTACCATTCTTTGCAAGCGTAGGATTCAGCGCGATTTTAGACATGACTCAAAAAAGTGGCATGAAAAACTTTTCTAAGTGGAGCCACGCAACAGCTCCTATTCAACAAGGATTTATTAGAGGCTTTTCTAAACATTTTCTAATAAACCCCGTAACTGGAATCCCTATTCGTCTTTTTTCTAGCATTCAAGAAAAGAACGATGTAAAACATTCAAAAGCACCAGTTTCCACTTTTGCAAGCGCATTAAGCATGTTTAGCTCAAAAATCAACGATGCGAACCAAGGGAACAATCTTAAAGTAACAAAATTAGTTTTGCCTGAAAACGCACAATCTAAAATATTCCTCCATAAAGGAAATAATATTGGTCAAGCGCTTGAAAATCTTAACAACCTTTCTAGCGGAAATCTTTCTGTGCACCCGCCAAAAACAAATCCAGATGCTGCAACAATAGCAATTCAACGTTTTAGGCAAAAAGACGGTAGCACGTCTTGGCTTGTTACAATACCTGGAACCGACGGTAAGCCAAAATCTCCTTTTGGATGGCCTCAAAATGCAGAGGTTATGAGCAGTTCTAGAAGCGTAAGAATGAACGCAGACAGCACAAGAATGGTTGTAGAAGCAATGAAGAAAAGCGGCATTAAACCAAACGATAGCGTTGTTCTTGTTGGACATTCTCAAGGCGGAATTGTAGCTGCAGGAATTGCTAGCGATTATTCAAAACAATACAACATAAAACACGTTGTAACTGCTGGGTCTCCAATAGCAAACCACGCAATTCCAAGCAAAACTTGGGTTACGAGCATAGAAATGGAAGATGAACTTGTTCCAACATTAGACGGAGCAAGTAATCCGAGCAGAAATAATTGGGTTACGATTCACGCAGTTGCAAGTAAAGCAGTGGCAAGTAAAAGCGTTAATAGAAATAAAAGAAAAGAAGAAAATGAGGAAAATGTCTCCAAACAAAATCGTAATAAGATTGGCAACACAAATCGCAACACAAATCGCAGACCAAAAAATATTTTTGAAAAAGACGGAATCTTAGTAAAAAATGTGCCAGAAGAAGGAACACTCACGCACGATTTGAACTATCATCAAGCAGCATATGCGGATGCTCACCAACTTGCATCTAAAGAAATTAGAACTCAAGAATCGCATTTTAATAAGATATTAAGCGGAAAATTAGAAGAGACAACGTTATGGCAAGGAGTTATGCAGCACTAGCACAAAAGTAAAATAGCAACGCTCAAAAGTTAGTAGTTTCATGCCATGCTGTAACCTTTAAGGTATGAAGCTTACTGATATTTGCCCTGCTATTGCTCTAACTCCTCTAGATGGAAGATACCACAACCAAACCGCAAGCCTTGTAGAATATTTAAGCGAACCAGCATTAAACCGCGAGCGCATGCGTGTAGAAGTTGAATGGATGATTCTTCTAGCAAACGGTTATAAAGGAAACGGTTTTAAGACGATTGTAGATGGCGTAAAGCCTTTAACAGACGAGGAATGCGATTATTTGCGCGCAATCCCAGAAAACTTTGGAGCAGAAGGCATAAAACGCCATGCTGCTCACGAAGCTGTTACACATCACGATGTTAAAGCTGTTGAATACTATATTGACGACGAGTTAGACAAAGTAGAACAAGTATTAGGGCATAAAACCCAGCTTAGCAATCTTAAAACATTGGTTCATTTTGCTTGCACAAGCGAAGATATAAACAATCTTTCTATAGCGCGTTGCGTAAAAAACGCTGTTGAAAATGTTTATAGGCCAAATTTGAAAGCTATTGTTGATTACTTAACTCAAAAAGCGCAAGAGTATAGAGATATGCCGATGCTATCGCTTACTCACGGCCAGCCTGCCACTCCTACAACTTTAGGTAAAGAGCTTGCTGTGTTTGTTTATAGGCTAAATCGCCAGCTAAAACACCTTAACTGCCAAGAGTATCTTGGAAAAATAAATGGCGCTACTGGAACTTTTGGTGCTCATCTTGCTGCTTTCCCTAATGTTGATTGGCTTAGCGTTTCTAAAGAATTCGTAGAAAACAGAATGGGGCTTTGCTTTAATCCTCTTACAACGCAAATCGAAAGCCACGATTGGCAAGCGGAACTTTATAGCACTGTAAGTCACATTAATCACATTCTTCACAATCTTGCAGTAGACGTGTGGATGTACATTTCTCGCGGCGTTTTTGTGCAAGTTCCTGTTAAAGGCGCTACTGGATCATCCACAATGCCTCATAAAGTGAACCCTATTAGATTTGAAAACGCGGAAGCAAATCTAGAGATTTCTTGCGCACTTTTAGACACACTTTGCGCAACACTTACCGAGAGCCGATGGCAGCGCGATTTAACAGATTCCACTACTCAAAGAAACGTTGGATCCGCATTCGGCTACGCTCTTCTTGCTTTGAATAATCTTCTTGGCGGCTTAAAGTCGATTCATCCAAACACGCAAATGATGAGCGAAGAGCTTAATAGCAATTGGGAAGTTCTTGGAGAGCCAATCCAAACTGCTATGCGTGCTCAAGAGATTGCTGGTGTAGAAGGAATGGAAAAGCCGTACGAGCAAGTTAAAGAGCTTATGCGTGGTCATAGTATTTCTAGACAAGATGTTGAAGATTTTATATCTTCTAGAAACTTCGATGCTCAAACTGCAAGTAGGCTAAAAAATCTTACTCCAGAATCTTATACTGGAATTGCATCACGTTTGGTGGATTTTATTCAATAACTATTTTGTTCAATAACTTATTAAACATTAATAACTATTAAATAAATAAACGGTGTACTATGCAATCGCAAGTAAAAGATGATTTAGTTATTAACGACGTTGAGCCTAAGCTAGTTCGCAATTGGGCAGATTTGATTTACTCAATCGTATCTGCTGGCGTAGCTACAGCAGTGGTGTTATTTGCAACGTGTTTTTCGGGAACAACAGCAGGCGTAGAGCACGATGCAAAAAACGCTGGAAAAATTATTGAGTGGATTGTTAAAGGACTGCCGTCTTCTCTTTTTCAGCAAGCGCTTACAATCGCAATTGTTGCTGGCGTAATCGTATCAATGATTGATTCAAAAAAATGGATTAATACAGCGCTTTCAACAATAACTTTGCTTTTAACATATCCGCTTGTATGGTACATTTCCTACATTCTTACAACGCTAAACAATCCTTCGATATTCGCATCATTTAATTCGATTTCCAATAGTCATGGCACAGAATTATTGCCAGATATGTATGCTGTTTTAGTTGCTTTTCTAACTGTTAGCGGCCCTAGAAGAGATAATAAAATCGTAAAACTCTCTTGGCAAGCGCTGCTAATTGCGTCTCCAATATTAATCGTAACTTCTTGGCATTCGCTAACAGGCGCATTAACATCTTGGTGTATTGGACGCTCCCTTGGAACACTAATTCGGTTTATTAAAGGCACGCAAAGCAAAGGAGCGTGGGGCAAAGATATTGTTGAAGCACTAGAAAACATTGGCATTACGCATCTTGTTCAGCTTAATAGAAGAACGCTAACAACCGACCATAGCGGAGTTCTTAAGTCTAGTCTTGACGACGATTTGATTGAAAATTCAAGGCTATACGATGCGATTGATATTCACGGAACAAGATACGTTATATCTGTATTAGATAATCAAGTGCATTTGCCTGGGTATCTAAATCAGCTATGGCAATGGGTTAAGCTAATTGACATTCCAGTTAGACGAGACCGTTCTGCAAGGCACTCAATACACCACCATCTTTCTATGCTACTTGCTCTTAGAAACTTGCATCTTGCTACAGCAAACGTGTATGGAGTAACAGACCTAGAAAAATCATCAATAATGGTATTTCATACTAGCAATGTTCTTGTTCCTTGCAATCTAAACACACTTACAGCTAAAGACGCTCAAAGACTTATGCAATATCTTGATATTGCAAACTCTAGAGGTATTACGCACAGAAGAATAGGTCCAGAATCGCTTGCGCGACTAGAAGATGGCACTCCCCTAATTGCAGGTTGGCAAAATGGCGATGTTGCTAGTGATTCAACTAATATTGCTTTAGATAAAGTTCAACTTTTAACAATAATCGCGTCTTGCATTGATGCAAAAACTGCTGTTGAGTCAGCAATAAACGTTTGGGGCACATATAAGGTTGCGCAAATTCTGCCATTTATTCAAAAAGCGGCCGTTCCAGCGTCTACAAGGTCACTTTCTTCTTGCAACAAAAAGCTTTTTGAAGATCTTAAAAATGAGATTAGCAAAAAAGTTTGCACGCTTAACAACGAAGAAGACTACGACACTGTACGCTTAGCACGCTTTAATATTAGATTCTTTGTTAGCTTAATCCTTATTATTGCAGCAATTTCGGCTATTGCTACGCAATGGCATCCGCAAGAATTTATTTTTGCGCTTAAAAAAGCAGATAGCATAATGGTCTTTGCTTGCTTTGCGTGCAGCATGCTTGCTTGGGTTGGGTCTTCTATTACACTCGGGTCTTTTATGGATGATTCAAAGCCAACTGCTGGTGTTTTATTTACATCTCAAGCAGCTTCGGGCTTTACTGCCGTGTCTATGCCAGCTGGAGTAGGGCCTGCGTTTGTAAACATGCAACTTATAAAGAAAAATGGTAGTTCAACATCTCAAGCAACAGCGATTACAAGCGCAGTATGGCTTTTGCAATCGCTAGTAACCGCTCTTGTTATATTTAGCGTTGGAATTTTTACTGGCAAGAACCTTCTATCTGGAATGATTCCTACGCATATGCTTATTACAGTAATAGGAATTGTTACTATAATCCTATGCGCGTTTATGGCAATTACTCCTATTCGCAAATTTATACGCAAAAAATATCTTCCTATTCTTTCCGATTATGGCAAACAGATAAAAGAACTTGTAACTAAACCAAAACAGCTTTTTAATGGCACTTTGGGCGGTTTGATTCTTGTTTTTGCAACAGGACTAGGATATTGGGTTGCTCTTTTGGCATTTGGATACTACGCAAACCCTTGGGAAACAGTTCTGCTGTTCTTAGTAGCAAACACTGCAGGATCTGCTGTTCCAACACCTGGCGGATTGGGAGCCGTTGAAGCATCTTTGACTTTTGCATTCACTTCGGTTGGTGTTCCTCCAACAGTCGCATTATCTGCAACTCTTCTTTACCGTCTTATGTTCTATTGGTTACGAATACCAATCGGAGCGTTTGCAATGAAAAGTCTTAGCAATAAGGGATTAATCTAATAACAAATTAGTGTAAATTTAACAAATCAAAAAAGAATATATTTAGTTAAAAACCGCATAGATACGCCTATATAGGTCATTTTTGCGGTTTTTATGTACTTTATTCACTAAAAAAAGTAAAAAATCGTAAAAAAATCTTAATAAAACGCTGAAAAACCGCGCATTTGTAGGGAAAATGTACTAGTATCTATGAATGAAAGTGGTCTTTGGAAGAGAAGGCCCCTAACACAAAGGATGCTTGTATGGCATACAACAAGTCTGATCTCGTTTCGAAGATCGCTCAGAAGTCCAACCTTACCAAGGCACAGGCCGAGGCCGCTGTCAACGCATTCCAGGATGTGTTCGTTGAGGCTTTACAGTCTGGCGAAGGATTGAAGCTCACTGGTCTGTTCTCCGCTGAGCGCGTAAAGCGCGCAGAGCGCACGGGCCGCAACCCACGTACTGGCGAAACCATTAAGATTCCTGCATCTTACGGTGTTAGAATCTCTGCTGGTTCTTTGCTTAAGAAGGCTGTTACTGAGTAGGTTAAACCTTTAAGCGTAGACTTACAAGAACGAGGAACATCCCAATGTTGGATTTGTTCCTCGTTCTTTTGTTTTTATGCGCTAGCTTTTGTTTTCATGCGCTCTAGTTTATGTGCTCTAGTTTCTCATTCTCACTATTGCAATCTTTGCACAGCCCAAACACTTCCAAAGTGTGGTCTATAACCGTGTATCCGTGAGATTCAGCAATCTTATGAATCCAACCTTCATCGTCTGGAGGCTCTATGTCTACAGTTTTGCCGCACTTTTCGCACACAAGATGATGATGATGTGTGTTTTCATCGCAAATCCTAAAAAGCTGTTGACCCTTAAAACGCACAGTATCAACATCTCCGCTTTGTGCAAGCGTATTAAGCTGGCGATAAACGGTTGCAAGCCCAATGATTTCGCCATCTTCCACAAGCGCGCGATGCAAATTTTGAGCAGAAACAAAATTACGCGAAGCTCTTAAATGCTCAAGGACTGTTTCCTTTTGCTTAGTGTTTCTGCGTATTGGCTCACCAACCATTATTTAACCTTTCACCACAAAAAACTTTTAATCAAGCTCGTCATCCCAACAACCTGTAGAGTCTAACACATTGGCTTCCTCAACAGGATTATTGCAAAGAACAGTAATATGACCCATTTTGCGATTCTTACGAATCTCCGCCTTGCCGTAATCGTGAACATGCCATTCTGGATGCTCCGCAATAAGAGCGCGAGTAGGCGCAACATGCTGACCTAAAACATTAACCATTACGGCTGCAGAAAGCAGCTTAGGCTCTTTTAGTGGCCATCCAACAATGCCTCTAACATGAGCTTCAAACTGATCCATATCGCAAGCTTCAATCGTGTAATGACCCGAATTATGCGGGCGCGGCGCAAGCTCATTTACTACTACGCGATTGTCTTTAGTAATAAACAGCTCTATTCCAAGCGTTCCAGCAAGCTTAAAGCCTTGAGCCAACCTAAGCGCTAAGCTATGCGCATCTTCTTGAATCTTAGTATCAACATTTGCAGGAGCTAAGGTCATGTGCAAAATGCTATTGTGATGCACGTTTTTTACAAGCGGATAAGTCACAAATTCGCTTCCATTTCCCGAAACAAGAATTGATGCTTCAAAAGCAAAGTCAACAAAACCTTCGAGAATAGAAGGCGGCATCTCTTGGCCATTTTCTACGCGATTACGAACATTATCAACGTCTTCTTGAGTGCGCAAAACATCTTGACCGTGACCATCGTAACCACCTCTGCGCGTTTTAAGAATTGCAGGCAGTCCGATTTCTTTGATTGCTTTATCTAAATCGTCTAAATTGTTGACTTCACACCATTTAGCAGTTTCAATACCGTGATTGTTAATAAAGCTTTTTTCAAAAACACGGTCTTGCGTAACTCGCAATAAGTCGGTTCCTTGAGGAACAGCGACTAAATCTCGCACACTATCTAAAGCATCTGCGTTTACGTTTTCAAATTCGTACGTAAGCACATCGCAACTTTTAGCAAGCTTTTTTAAGGCTTCCAAATCATCATATTCAGCTTCGACTTGAAAATCCGCAACTTGGAACACTGGGCAATTATGCGCTGGGTCTAAAACGCCGATTTTAAAGCCCATTCTTCTAGCAGCAATCGCCATCATGCGACCAAGCTGACCGCCGCCTATAATTCCAATAGTTGCCCCTGGCATTAAGCACTTTACAGTACCATTAGTGGCTTCACATAAGCTCGGCATTAGATTCCTCAACCTTCTTTTTTAATTCTTTGCGGTATTCTTCAAGTTCTTCTTCTAGGCGACTATCTGTTGTGCTAAGCATGCTTACAGCAAGCAAGCCCGCGTTTGTAGCGCCAGAATTGCCAACAGCGGTTGTTGCAACTGGAATTCCGCCAGGCATTTGCACTATAGAAAGCAAAGAATCCCAGCCCGAAAGAGCATGGGATTTTACAGGAACACCAACAACTGGAAGCGTTGTTTGAGCAGCAATCATACCTGGCAAGTGTGCAGCTCCACCAGCGCCAGCAATGATCACGCGAAAACCGTTTTTTCTAGCGCCATGAGCAAAATCTGCCATAAGTTCTGGAGTGCGATGTGCAGAAATAACTTGCTTCATATACGGCACCCTAAATTTTTCTAAGATTTCACATGCGTGGCGCATTGTTTCCCAATCGCTAGAAGAGCCCATAACAACCGCCACAACAGGTTTTGAATCTAAAATATCTGCCACAACAACCTCCCGTATATGCGTAAATACGCGGCTTATGCGCAAAGTTTATACGCAAGTTTTACTTTACGCATAAGCACGGAAAAATGGCTAATAATTAGTGTTTTATTGGTGATTTACTAATGTTTTATTAATGTTTTATTGCTTTTTTACTAGCTGCTTATTTTTAAGAACATATTTTACGTCTGCAGCAGCCGCAACATCGCTAGAATGCGTTACAACAATCACGCATTTTCCGCGTTTATGAGCTGCATCTTTTAAGATTGCTATAACTTCTTTAGTGGTGTTTGGATCCAAGCTACCTGTTGGCTCATCGGCAAGAATAACAGGCGCAGAAGATACAAGCGCTCGCGCAATAGCCACTCGCTGCTGCTGCCCTCCCGAAAGCTTTGTTATATTTCTAGTGGACTCGTCTTCACTAAGCCCCAGCTCTTTAAGAATCGCAGAATCCGCCTTTGGATTAACAAGACGCAAATTTTCTACAGGAGTCAAATAGTCGATTAGATTAAAACTCTGGAAAACTAAGGAAACATTGTTCTTACGATGATTAGCATAACCGCCATTCTTGGAAATATCTTGACCGTTAAACAATACTGTTCCACTTGTTGGCGAGTCTAAACCAGCTAGAAGAGATAACATGGTTGTTTTTCCAGCTCCCGATGGACCCGTTATGCTATAGATTTTCCCAGCTTCAAAATCTGCATTAACATTTTTAAGAACCGCAATATTAGTCGCTCCATAAGAGTAATCAACGTTGTTTAGTTTTAATAAAGTTGTCATAATAAACTCCAATATTCTATTAATCTCTATATTTTATGAATCTATATTTTTTATAAATCTGTGTTATAAATCTACCTATTATTTTTATGATTATTTCTGTCTATGCACTTGTTCTGCTCACTAATCGCAAGCATTATGTGCATAAAAATACGCCACTTTAATCTCCTCAACTAATTGAGCTGAGTATAGAACGCGGCTTTTTAAGCATTATTGGCACAAATGCAATGCATAGAGATGCAAACGCTATAGCGAATCCTAAAAGAATAGAAAACGCTGTTTGACCAGTTAGCAAAGACTGATTAGGTGAGTATGTAATTGCACCATTTGCAACATTTGCCAATAGCATTGATCCAACGCTAGACGATATTGCGGCACTAATCGCAGTAGACGCCAGCGAGCAAAATGCGGATATTATAAAAACTTCTATAATCATTTGCAAAGCTATAACACGTTTTTCTACACCAATTGCCATTAGAACGCCAACTTCGTGAATCCTTCCTCGAACCCAAAAAACAAGAACTAAGCCAAGCACTATGATTCCGACTAATGCAAGACACATTAAAATCATTGTTACTAATTGCTTAACTGTTTTTACGGATTGAAGAACAGAGGCAAATCTTTGCGCATTATTTTCTACAGAAAACATGCCGTTGCCATAGTTTTTAGCGATTTTATTGGCTTCTTTTAAAGCTTTTTCTAGATTATTTGAATTTTGCATAACGCACTTTATAGAACTGCGATTTTTACTTCCAAACAAGTAAAGAGCGGATTCTAAATCAGTTATTACGCGATTTTCGGAAGAGTCGGAAGGAAGCGCACCCTTTGTTTGCATCTTTCCAGAAAAAATGCCAACAACCTTAAGATTAATGCTTTTGCTGCCTTGTTTTAGAGTTAAAACAGACCCGAGTCTAAGATTATTTTGTTTAGCAAAGCTCTTGTGAATTATTGCAGATTTCGCGCGCTTAAAGTCGCCAGCAACCGAAGAATCAATATGACTGCCCTCCTCAAGCTTATATAATCCTTCTTGGAATCCCTGCGCTAACTGTGATTTAGTTGTTCCCGTTATGAAAACAAGCGAGAACATTCCATCATTGTCTAAACGCGGGCCATTTATTGGCGCTACAATTTTAGCGTTAACAGGATTTGCTAAAACATCTTTTTCTTCTGCAATAGTTTTTATTCCACTAATCTTTTTAAACTTTGCAATAAGACTTTCGGGAATTCCCTCGTTTTTTTGCAAATCTTGAAGAATATCTTGCTGCGATTGCTTAGAAGAATCACTGACGGAGTCACTGGCTGAATCGCCAGCAGAATCACTAGCAGAATCACTAGCAGAATCGCCAGCAGAATCAGACTTTGGCAAAGTCTGCCCTTGCGTTTTTGCGTAAACGCTAAATCCTAAACCAATGTTGGAAGTTATTTGATCCTCTAGATTTTTTACGCAAGCAATAACACTCGCTTGGCAAATAAGCGCGCTAAGAACAACCGTAATAATCAAAGCTAAAATAGCACTACGCCTTGGTTTTCTAACTATAGCTAGCCAAGCTCTTTTTATAATTTGAGTCATTTTACACCTACTTTTGCAGCCAACTACTTTTGCATGCCAAGCAAATCTCTAGGAGACTTTCGCAAAATAGGAAGATAAGACAGCGCAACCGCCACAATAATAATCGCCAGAACCATCAATGACGATTGCATTAAGCAATCAAGGTTAACTTGAACAGCAATCTTATCTAAGGTTCTAGTGGCCATGCTTGATTCCAGGTTTCCTCCAGCTTGACCCATTGAGCTAAGCTGCTGAGCGGCGGAATTTTTTACCGAACCTAATGCACAATCGCTAAGCCAAGGAGATATTGCGCTAGCAAAACCATAGCCTATTGCAATAGCTGGAATCGCAAGCAACACAAGCTCAAAAAGCTGCTGCAACACAAGGGAAACTTTGCTAATACCAATAGAAGTTAGAACGCCGATTTCTTTTCTACGCTCATTAATCCAAAGAATAAGAACCAATCCAAGAGCCACAACAGCAAACGCGCTTACTGCAACAACAGTTATGTTCATCATGGATTTTACGCCTTTTGCAGCGCCAATCATTCCTTGTACAAACTGGTCATCTCGAGTAATCTGATAGCTTTGCAAATCAATCGGCAGCTTAGACGCTTCTTCAATCACAGAGTCTGCATCCGCTCCTTTTTTAACCTTAAAACTTGCGTCCTGATATATCTCTTTTCCAGGCTTATATTTGTAAAGCTCTCTTGTTGTTTTCAAATCTGTATACACAGTATTTGCAGTTAATTCCGCGCGCGTTGCAACTGGGCGATTATTAGCTCCGCCGTAAATTCCAACTATGCGTGTTTTTACTTGCTCAGTAGAGTGGTTAAGATTATCGGCGTCAAACGGGTTTGCTTTAAGTGTTAATGAGTCCCCTAATTTTAAGCCATTTAGTTTTGCTAAATCTTCGTGTATTAAGGAAGCATGCTCATCTGATTCTTGCAAAGCTCTACCTTTAACCATGTGAATTGACTTTGTTTTGAACGCATTTAAGCCCTTAGAAGAGTTTGTTCCTTCTAGGTTTACAGCGTTGCCGAATTGCTTTTCTCTACGCGCATCGTAGTCTTGAACACCTTTGATTCTAGCTGCTTTTGAGTCAACTAAATCGGCAGTAACATTTTGACGTAAAACATACGAATCAACGTTTTTAAGTGACGCGATTTTTTTAACATCACTTGGCTTAACAGTTCCTGCTCCCCTAGGAGTTCCAGGATTTACTTGCGGATTATTTGCTAAAACAAAACTAGATTCTGCCTGTTCTTCTACCTTTTTGCCCTCTTTTTCTGCAGCAATCGCAACTGCAGAAGATGCCAGCAAAAGCGTTGAAATCAATGCTAATATTACAAACACGATTGCTGTTTTTACTTTTTTTCTCAAAACGTAGCGTATTGCGCGAGAAATAAATGTCATCGACTACCTTCCTCATTGAACACTTGTAATTATGAAATTGTCTGTTACAAAATAGGTACAATAAGTACAATCTCGTAGCTTATATGATTTACCCTTATAAAAAGCTAAGAAAGAACTGTTGATTTTCTTTAAATATCTTAGAAAATTTTATGAAAATTACTGATTTTCGATAAAAAATATATGACATATTGTTATAATCATTTGAAATAATTTATGCAACTAAATGTTAATAGAGGAAAATTTATTAATCGATTAGCAAGTTTTACAAATTAAAACTTTGCAGCCAAAAAATTTATTTTGCATGATTTGACTAGAATTTGCATGAATAAAATCGCATACAACAACAACTAAGGCGAGCACGTTGCATTACCAAAGTACTCGCCCTAATTATTAAAAACAGTTTTATTTATTTATAAACACACCTAAATCGACCTAAAACTAATTAAAGCGCTGTGCCGTGTTCGTCTAGGCGCGGATTTTGCTTAGAGTTGCTAAAGCTAAAGAACAGACCAAATACGCCCAAAGCAAACAACACTGCAACAGTTATAACAAGCACCATTGGCTGGCTTGGCAGCCGCATAATCACTAAGAAAGCAAACGCAGAAAGCAAAAGAACAGCCCAAGAGCACACACCAATAACCTTGCGAACAGCATTCCACGTATCGTCTCCAGCCTGCGCGCGCTTAATATTGCGTTCCATCTTGCTCTGGCTTTGCGTAACGCTAGAAGATGGCTTCCATCCATCAACACCGTTTTCTTGAAGTCTTCTTGAATGTTCTTGCAGATTGTATTCGTCAATCATTCCGCCACGACCGCGGCCATTTGTTTGATCGTATTGAGACGGAATTCCCCTACGATTCTGCCTGGCTTTTGCTCTGCGCTCCTTGCGGTTTGCCATGATTGATTCCTTTCTGCGTTGAATTTTCACACAATACGAATCATTTTAACGCATAACTACGCCATTTTGGCACGCATCAACAATTTTTTCGATTAATAAATCGTTGAGCAGCCTACCTTTGCGCGTTGCAATAATACGATTCTCGTTCAACACTGCCAAATCTTCTTTACACACTTCGATTAGCACTTTTTGCAAATACGAATCGTCAAATCCGCGATTGGCTTTACGCATCTTTGCACACAATTCATCAACGCTAAGCCCTTCCCTAATGCGCAATCCAAGCATTACTTCTTCTATTAACGCGTCCTCACTATTTATGCACTCGTAATTTTGCCAAGGCACGTTTCCTGCATTAATCGCCTGCGCCCAGCGTTTTGGATGCAAAATATCCCAAGATCTAAGATTGTAAAACTTGCTTGAATCCGCCAAAGCAGCACAATCATCCATGCTTTGCTTATTAAGACCACTCGCCGAATTGTAGTGCGAGTGCGCTCCAGGGCCAATTCCTGCCCAATCAATGTTCTTCCAATATCCAAGATTGTGACGAGACTCAAAACCAGTGCGCGCCCAGTTAGAAATCTCATACCACTTTAAGCCAGCAGAACTAAAAAGACTATCTGCCAACTCGTATTTTGCTGCTTCATCATCGTCATCTGGCGCTTGAATTGTGCCAGCAGCAATTTGACGACCCATTTTTGTGCGCGGCTCTACTGTTAGCGCATACGCGGAAACGTGATTAACGCCCAGGCTCAAAGCCATTTCTACAGACTTTCGCCAATCGTCTATGCTCTCCCCTGGAGCGCCATAAATCAAATCAACACTAGATCGCAATCCGCAAGCATCCGCCGCTTTAACTCCGCGCTCTACATTTTCTGGAGTATGCGTGCGGTCAAGCGTTTTTAGCACGTGTGGCACAGCAGATTGCATTCCAAAAGATATTCGCGTAAATCCGCCTTTTGCAAGCGTTTCAATATAAGACTCGTCTGCAGTATCTGGGTTTGCTTCCGTTGTGACTTCCGCACCAGGCATAATGCCCCATAATTCGCTGATTTCACGCAAAATTCGCACTAAATCTTGCGCTTTAAGAACAGTCGGAGTGCCGCCACCAAAGAAAACAGATTGCGCTTTAGGCTCGAAAATCCCGTGGAATTCCTGCCACTTTTTTACAAGACGCATCTCGCGAATTGCAACATCCGCGTATCCGCTTCGACTTGCGCCCTCCCCCAAATCGCGAGCTGTATACGTGTTAAAATCGCAGTAACCGCAGCGTCGCAAGCAAAACGGCACATGCACGTACACTTCAAAAGGCATGATTGAACGCGAATCTTCACTAGACTTGTTCGATTCAAAATTCAATATAAGCCTCAGCCTTCGGATTTTTGCGCAGCGCGAATCTTATCTTTAGTGTCTCTATCGTTCGCATTATCGTCTGTAGCCAAAGCTGCAACAAATGCTTCTTGAGGAACTTCAACGTGTCCAAGCATCTTCATGCGCTTCTTACCAGCCTTCTGCTTTTCAAGAAGCTTGCGTTTACGCGTAATATCGCCGCCATAGCATTTAGCGAGCACGTCTTTTCTAAGCGCACTAATCGTTTCGCGCGCAATAATACGCGAGCCAATCGCAGCTTGAATTGGAATCTCAAACTGCTGGCGAGGAATAAGTCCGCGAAGCTTCTTCGTCATCATAACGCCGTAAGAATAAGCCTTATCGCGGTGAACAATCGCGCTAAAAGCGTCAACCTTATCTCCCTGAATAAGAATATCTACCTTAACAAGATCTGCAGCTTGCTCGCCATCTTCGTGGTAATCCAGCGAAGCATAACCCTTTGTGCGGCTTTTAAGCTGATCGAAGAAGTCAAAAACAATTTCCGCAAGAGGAATCCTGTAGTGCATTTCCACGCGATCGGCACTAATGTATTCCATTGTGCCCATTTCTCCGCGATGATCCTGGCACAAATCCATAATTGCGCCAATAAAATCTTTAGGCGCAATAATATCGGCAGCAACCATTGGCTCAATAATGCGCTTGATTTTGCCTTCTGGGAACTCGCTAGGATTAGTCACATGATGCTCGGTGCCGTCTTCGCTAGTAACGTCGTAAGTTACGTTTGGAGCAGTTGAAATAAGATCCAAGCCAAACTCGCGACTTAAGCGCTCGGAAACAATCTCCATGTGCAAAAGACCTAAGAATCCGCAACGGAAACCAAAGCCCAACGCAACCGACGTTTCTGGCTCGTAAATAAGAGCAGCATCGTTAAGTTTTAGCTTATCGAGTGCATCTCTTAGCTCTGGGAATTGCGCGTTATCAATTGGGAAAAGACCTGCGTAAACCATAGGCTTAGGGTCTCTGTAGCCTTCCAACGGCTTAGACGCAGGGTTAGCAGCGCTAGTAATTGTGTCGCCAACTTTAGATTGGCTAACGTCTTTTGCACCCGTAATTACGTAGCCGACTTCTCCAGCGCCAAGCGCCTTAGTTGGAGTCATATCTGGGCTAATAACGCCGATTTCAATAGGATCGTGCGTCATGCCAATGCCCATCATGTGAAGCTTTTCACGCGATTTAAGCTCGCCATCAACCATACGAATATATGTGACGATTCCGCGATAAGAGTCGTAGACAGAGTCAAAAATAAGCGCACGAGCAGCACCATTAGGATTTCCACTAGGAGCTGGCACTTCCAGCACGATTTGGTCGAGAAGATCTTTTACACCTTCGCCAGTTTTTCCAGAAACACGCAAAACTTCGTTAGGCTTGCATCCAATTAAGCCAGCTATTTCTTCTGCATGCTTATCTGGCTCCGCACTAGGCAAATCGATTTTGTTTAATACAGGAATAATTGTTAAATCGTGTTCGATTGCCATATAAAGGTTAGAAAGCGTCTGCGCTTCAATACCTTGAGTGGCATCCACAAGCAAAACCGCACCTTCGCATGCTGCAAGCGCACGCGAAACTTCGTAAGTAAAATCAACGTGACCAGGAGTATCAATCATTCCTAGTGAGTACTCTTTGCCGTCAAAAGTCCACGGCACGCGAACAGCTTGCGATTTAATAGTGATTCCGCGCTCTTGCTCAATATCCATACGATCCAAGAAACGGTCTCGCATCTCGCGTTCTGGCACGATTCCAGAAAGTTGCAAAATGCGATCCGCTACGGTAGATTTGCCGTGATCTATATGCGCAATAATGCAGAAATTGCGTATCAACGATTGATCCGTAAATCCTGGCTGGTTATGCGGTGTAATCAAAGCAAATATCTCCTTTTAAGTCTATACGAGCAATCAAATGTGCGAAAAGCATTGCAACTAACTAATGTTAGCAACTTGACTACCCTAGAAACACTTGACTACCATAGAAACATTTATCCATAAACCATGCTATGCTTGCTCACTGTATGTCCTTAGTATAGTAAACGTCGTTTGGAGTAATAGTGGCAAACATTAAGTCGCAGAAAAAGCGCGTGCTCACCAATGAAAAGGCACACAAGCGTAACGTGGCAGTAAAGTCTGCTTTGAAGACTGCTATCCGCGCTACTCGCGAAGCCATTTCCGCTGGTGACAAGGCTGCTGCACAGGCTGCTTTTGCAGTAGCTTCTCAGAAGCTCGATAAGGCTGCAGGCCGTGGCGTGATTCACAAGAATCAGGCTGCAAACCGCAAGTCTGGCCTTGCTGTAGCAATCAACGCTCTTTAATAATCGCATAATTGCGAATTAATTAGAGTTTGAAAAATCCCCGCTACCATCTGATTTCATTTGGCAACGGGGATTTTTGTATCGTACAAAACAGCGCAAAGCTTACGAATTAACGTGCATCTTAAATTGAATATCTCCATAATTAGGCGTATGAATACCAACTCCATAGGCGATTATAGAGCCAAAAGAATCTTTAATAATCGACTCAACAGTAAGCGCTGGAGTTTTTGGCTCAACATGTAAGAATTCAGACATATCGTCGCATAATTGTTCAACGCGAATTAACAAATCATTTTCGTAAAGCTTTACAGCGTAATCGCTTTCCAAAAAATTCCCTAACGATTGCTTAGAAAAGTCGTTATTCAAAACCTTCGGGAATCTAGATGCCGAAAGATAAACAACAATATAACTTGATAAAACGTTATCAACGTATTTTAATCTTTTTATGCAAATCAAATCTTCTGATTCGTCTAGCCCAAGCTTATGCGCAGCAGACTCATCTTTAACAATGCTGTTTTGAATAACCTTAATTAGCACGTTTGCATTATCTTCGGAATAATTTTGAAAGAATCCTTGAATCTGATCTGATATAACTTCTCGATTAGAGCTATGAACAACATTCTTTGCTCTAAAAGTTCCTTTTCCTTGAATCCTAACAAGCAAGCCTTCTAGAATCAAACTATCTACCGCATGCCTAAGTGTTATTCGACTAACATTGTATTGTTTGCATAATTCTAATTCTGGAGGGAGCTGCTCCTGCGGCTTCATTAAGTCAATGCGCTTTCTAAGATTATCGCGCACTGCTATATATTTAGGTACACCTTCAGTCACAATTCACTCTCCAAACAGAATGACTAGAAAACAATTGTAAGAATTGCCAAAAATCCTGCGATTCAAGAACCCTGCGATTCAAAAATAATACGATTCAAAGACCTATGATTCCAAAATCTTATAATCCCAAAATCTTACGATTCGAAAATCTTACGATTCAAAGACAATTCTTACAAAAGTGCTTTTTGAACATATATTAGCTTAATTGTATCAGTCTATTAGGTCAATCTATAATTCGACGCGCTAGAAGTGAATTGTTTGCTGCTAGCGATTTAACTTTTTCTTTTCTAAACGAGTCAATATTATTGACGACGCATAGAAAAGAACGTAGAAAATAGCGATTGCAACAATAATCAAAATTCTTCCGCCCGCAACGTTGGAATAGCCAAGTATTACTCCTGCTACACCGTAGTCGGCGTCGGAATAGGTTGAATTTGCAGAGCCAATATTGCCCAAAACAGGCAAAAGAAGCAAAGGCAAGAATGTAATAACAAGGCCATTAACAAAACCGCCTATAATGCATCCTCTTCTACCAGCCTGACCATTGCTAAACACGCCAGTAACACCACCAGCCATAAAGTGCGCAACAATTCCTGGAATAATAACTGTTGTGCCAGCCAAGGCCATAATAACCATTCCAACAATTCCTCCAGCAAAGCTTGCAAGGAATCCAATAAGAACAGCGTTTGGAGCAAAACCGAATGTCATAGGAGCATCCAATGCTGGCTTAGCGTTTTTAACCAATTTTTCGGATATTCCCTTAAATGCTGGAACAATCTCGTCTAAAACAACTTGAACGCCTGCAAGAATAACAAATACACCTGCAGAGAACATTGCTGCTTTAAGAATAACGAACACAATAAAGTTCTGACCTCCCGAAAGCTTTGACTCAATAAACTCAGGGCCTGCAAAAAGAGCAACCACAACGTAAATAATGGCCATTGAAAGCGCAATCAAAACCGTAGTGTCTTTTAAGAATCCAAGGGCAGACGGGAACTTAATATCTTCGGTAGACTTAGACGGATGCTTTTTAGAACGCGTAAGCTTTGCAACTAAAGTTCCAATAAGAACACCACTGCTAGCTGGGTGGCCAAGTGCTACGTCATCTTCGCCAGAAGCTTTACGCATAAACGACTGCACCAACGCTGGTGAAATCGTAATAAATAAGCCCTGTGCAAGAGAGCCGAAAATAATAACGGCTAAAGTGTTAAAACCTGCAACATTGAAGATTACTGCAATCATACTAGCCATGTAGAAAGCAACATGACCAGTTAGATAAATGAATTTGAAGCGAGATGTTAGAGAAAGAATAATGTTTACAATCATTCCAAAGAAGAAGATAAGAGCAGATTCCGAACCGTACTCTAAAAGAACGGTTCCAATAATTGCCTCATTGTTTGGAACTACACCTTGAACGTGGAAAGCATATTGGAACATACTTCCAAACGGATCAAGCGCTTGAGTTACAACGCCAGAGCCTGCAGCTAAAACCAAAAATCCAACCATTGTACGAATAGAACCTTGCACAATGTTGGAAATACTTTTGCCTTGAACTGCAAGTCCAATCAAAGAAATCATTGCAACTATTACAGCTGGTTGCCGGAAAACATCGAGCAGTATAGAAAGAATACCGTTCACAGTTCTCTCCTTATTTTGTATGTTAATATTTTTAGACGCATTTTGGCATGAAAACGCAAATTACAAGAGAGATAGTGTAATTAACTAAGTCAAACCAGAATGCACGAATTTATTTAATTCAAAAGTCATATTAATGGATAAGCCAAGACATAAATTTGTTATAACGTTATATCCAATTTATGGTGATTTTTAGGCATATCTTGAATAAAATGAAAATTATTATGCATAATCGTGATTTAACAGAAAATAATATAACAAAATCGTATATAATCTAAAAATTAATAGTCTTTAATTCGTCAATAACTTAAAAATATGTGAAAATAATCACAATAATTCTTAAAAAGACACGCCAGAAACTATTCAATAATCCAAGCTAAGCCAATCAAAACAGCCAAGAAAAGAAGATTCACAATTGTGTACATAAGCAAATAGCGACCCTTATTATGAGGGTACTTATGCGTAATGCTCTTGTACGAAATCAAAGACGCCATAGACGCAATAAGCGTTCCCATGCCGCCAAGATTAGTGCCAATAATAAGCATCTTCCACTGGTCGCAGAATCCAGAAAGCAAAATAGTTGTTGGAACGTTACTAATCATTTGACTAGAAACAACCGAAACTTCCATAGGGTGAGAGCCAACCCACATTTGCGCAATCTCGGTAAATCCAGGAACTCTGCGCATGTTTCCAATAAAAATGAAGAACATTATAAACGTAAGAGGCAAAGCCCAATCCAAAGCGCGGAACACATGCGAATCGCAAATAATAAAGGCAATAACAACTGCCAAAACCATAATCCAGTCTGGAATCCAGCCAGCTACTCCACACAAGCACAAAATAAACAAAAGGCTGTAAACAACAACTCGCCATTGAGTAAAGCCAACACCGTAGCCCATAACGCGAATCTCGTCTGGCTTAGGAGATTTAGAATGCGGAGCCAAAACGCCTTGCTCAATATCGTCTCCGTGCAAGCCTTCAAATTGATCGACTTTTCTAGAACTAAAGAACACAAACGCAAACGCAATCATAAGAATCGCAGCAGTAAGCGTGTACGGAGCCATAATGGAAAGAAAATCGCCCGTAGACATTCCAGTAAGCGCTTTAAGATACAAATTATGCGCGTTGCCAATAGGAGTTAGCATACTTCCAACGTTTGCGCCAATCGTCATTAAAGTCACAATAAGAATTGCGTGCTTCTCGGCATTTGCCATCATCAAAACAGAAATCGCAAAAGGCACAAAAGTCACAAGAGCAACATCGTTAGTAATAAGCATTGCCGAGAAAAACGTTAAAGACATAAGAACCAGAACTAATCCGCGCTCAGTCCTAACTCTTCTAAGAAGATTCGCGCCAATACTTCTAAAAACGCCTATTCGCTGGAATCCGCAAACAACCATCATTAAGCAAACAAGCTGAGAAATAGTGTTTACGTGAATGTAGCTAAAATATTGCGCATCGGGCGGAACAAAAAAGCAAGAAATAACAGCTAAAACGGCGGCTACAATAAGGATGGTCTCACATTTGACCAAATTCAGAAGCCAACGCCTCATCGTTCCTCCGCGACTAAAATACACAACCTATAAAATTGTATAAGAAACCCAATCCAAAGAGGCAAAAATTCCCGACAAAATCGTTGAAATAACAAGGCAAAGGGTGCTAAAAGTGCTTTAGTTTTGCCACAAAGCGAATATGCAAAAATCCGCCCATTTTTGTGACACGCGCAAGCAACACATGTCTTAGATGCCTATATTATAAATGGAAAAGAAGTCGTAAGGCTAACAAGCATATTAAGCACAAAGCGAGAAACGCAATTATGACAAACCAAGAATCGCAAGCTCAAAAAACAGCAAGCCATAAAAGAAACACAGCCGACTTAATCGTAGAATGCCTTGTAAACGAAGGCGTTGAGGTTGTTTTTGGAATTCCAGGAGAAGAAAATATTCCACTTTTAGAGGCAATTGAGCGAAACGGAAATATACGCTTTGTGCTTACTCGCCACGAGCAAGGCGCAGGCTTTATGGCCGCGACTTATGCGCATATTACTGGAAAGCCAGGCGTGTGCTTGGCAACGCTGGGGCCTGGAGCGCTAAATCTTACACTTCCTGTAGCTCAAGCAAATGCAAGCACAACTCCGCTTGTTGCAATATGCGCTCAAGGAAACGTTTCTAGACTTTACAAGGAATCTCACCAAATCATTGATTTAGTAGCATTATTCCAGCCAATTACGCAATGGTCTTCTATGATGCTTGCTCCAAGCACGGCTCCAGAAATGGTTAGAAAAGCTTTCTCAATCGCTCAAAGAAAGCGCCCAGGAGCAACATGCCTTGTTATTCCAGAAGATATTAGCGAAATGAGCGTTCCAGAAGACGCAAAGCCACTTCCACTTCCAAAGCCGTTGCACATTCTTCCAGCTCCAGACACAATTTACGAAGCTGCTAAAATCATTAGCCAAGCAAAAAGGCCGATTATTCTTGCAGGAAACGGCGTTGCAAGAAGCCACGCTCAAGACCAGCTTCTAGATTTTGCAGAACAGCTTAATGTTCCAGTTGCAACAACGTTTGAAGGCAAAGGCGTGTTCCCAGATAATCATCCAAATGCTCTTGGCGTAGTTGGATTTATGCATAGAGATTATGAGAATTTTGCTTTCGACACAGCAGATTTGATTATTGCTGTAGGATTCTCAATTCAGCAATTTGACCCTAAGAAGATTAATCCAAATATTGACAAGACGATTATTCACATAAACACATTTGTTGAAGACACAGACGCTCACTACCCTACTGCACTAAACATTATGGCAGATATTGCCCAAACGCTTAAAGCGCTTACAAGTGTGCTTAAAGATAGAAACGTTACTTTTGACGTAACTCACCCAAAGATTCGTCAAATGATTACAGACGAGTTGCGTTCG
The DNA here is from genome assembly GCF_056746795.1 of Gardnerella sialicivorans subsp. sialicivorans. Taxonomy (NCBI): domain Bacteria; kingdom Bacillati; phylum Actinomycetota; class Actinomycetes; order Bifidobacteriales; family Bifidobacteriaceae; genus Gardnerella; species Gardnerella sialicivorans. Next base: position 120,675 of record NZ_JBWPXA010000002.1, on the reverse strand, counting down.
TTTGAAAACGATAACAGCATTCCTATGAAGCCTCAGCGCGTTGTTTACGATACTCGTCGCGCAGTTGCCGAAGGAACTAAGGTTCTTGTAGATACGGGTGCGCTAAAAATGTGGATGGCAAGGCTTTACCCAACAATGCATCCAAATACGTGCATTATAGACAACAGCCTTTCTACAATGGCTTGGACTTTGCCTGGAGCTGTTGGAGCATCGTTTATTAAAGACAATAGTGGAAAAATCAACACAAAGCCTGTTCTTGCTGTTATGGGCGACGGCAGCTTTATGATGAACGTTCAAGAGATTGAAACCGCTGTTCGTGTTGGTTCTAGAATGGTGATTTTGGTTTGGGAAGACAACGCATACGGTTTGATTAAGTGGAAGATGGACTTGCACGCAGGAGAGCACGAATACGTTGATTTTACTAATCCAAATGTTCCAAAATTAGCAGAAAGCTTTGGCGCAAGAGGCCATGTTGTGCAAAAGCCAGAAGACTTATACAACATGCTTAAAGAGGCTTTGGCTCAAGAAAGCGGTGTTGACGTTATATCTTGCCCAGTGGATTATAGCGAAAACATGAAGCTTATTGAAAAGCTTGGAGACATTGACTTCGGCAACTAATCAATGTGAACTCGCAATGAGCATAGCTGAAAAGGACGTAACTCTATATTTAACGCGTCATTATTCTTATGCAAAGCTGTAGGCATACCGTGCAATACTGGCATTTCCATAAGATCTACCTCTTCAATTGAGGCTGCACGCAAGATTTTATTGAGTTTTATTTGCCCATTTGCGTATCCACCAGATGGCTCGTGAATTCGTAAGATTATATCTCCAGAACAATCATCGGCAAGCTTAACCCAATCTAATGCAATTAGACCTGAGTTTCTGCGAATCGTAAACAATGGATCGACTTCTGGTAGCATATCAATAATTGGCGAATTCAAAAGATCAGCTGTGCTTAGAACTGAATCCATATTTGCATCAGCAATAAATGACCAAGTAAATTCGTGCTTACCTTGATCAGTATTTGGATCGGGGTAAAGAGGCGCAGAAAGCAAAGATAATCTGAGCATAGTGCCATAAGATGAAGAATAATCGCCAATAGGAGAAGCATCAGCGCCATAAGTAGATGAATTTGCAACAGCAACAGCATAAGAGGAATCTTCTATACGAACAAACCTATGCGTGCATGACTCGAATTTTGCATCATCACTACGAGTATTTTTTACTATTGGACGTTCAACTAAACCATATTGACACTCATATTGCGCATTATTTGAACATATAGATGTTGGCATATCTACTTTCAAAAATTGTTCTTTAGCTTTCCAATCAACTTGAGCATGGAAATCAAGTCGTTTAACGCATGGCTCTAAAATTATATTTGTTTGAATCTTAACATCTTTTTTACATGCCAAGATTTCAACAGATACACCGCCAGATAAAAGCTCTTTAACGTCAACAATTGAAGAATCGTCAATCTTACGATTCCTAATAAACGCATCTCGCTCAATATCCCACGCATCCCACTGAGATGGCTCATCTTTTAATATCTCATATTGAGCCATGCGATAACCAGATGGAATTAGCTCGCGATTAAATTTAATATCTTTAACGGAAGATACTGTGCCATCGCGTTCAATAGTCACACTTAAAACACTATTATTAAGAATTATTCCACCATCATTTTTGTGTTTTACAGTTGTTTTATTATTTTTACTGCTTTCATTGCATTTATATAAATTCCAAGCAACATCATTTTTACCTGTATAAGTCAATAACTTTACATTTTTACGCGCGTTGATAGCGTTAATCGCGTTAATCGCGTTAGCTGTGCTATCTGTGCTATCCGTGCTAGCTGTGCTGCTAGCTTTTACAATCGCATTGGCAATATTTGAAATGATTTTACGCAAACAAGAAATATCTCTAGCATATTCTTCTCTAGCTTGTCTATGAACCCATGCAATAGCTGAGCCTGGAAGAATATCGTGGAACTGATTCAATAATAATGTCTTCCAAATTCTAGTAAGCTCATCATTATTAAAACGGTATTCTGGCGCATACACTCGAGCTAAAACAACAAGATATTCAGCTACGCGCAACAATGATTCCTCTATGCGACAATAGAGCTTCATATCTTGCTGAGAAGTAAGAGTTTTTCTATGCAACTCTAAATAAAGCTCACCCTTAAACACTGGTGTATCACCATTTGAATCATCAACAATATCTTTTCGTATTTTTTCAAACAACTCATCAGGAGTGCCGAAATCAACTCTAGGAGCACCCTCTAAATTGCGATCGCGCCTAATGCGAGCAGTCATCTCGCGAGTAGGGCCGCCACCGCCGTCGCCAAAACCGTACAACAATATTGCATGATCAGATAAATCTTTATCCAAAAAATTGCGCTGAGAATAAATCAGCTCATGCATACTCACAGATGAAGCATAAGTATTAGATGGAGGAAAATGAGCTAAAATCCTAGAACCATCTATTCCCTCCCAAAGGAAGGAATGATGCGGGAATTTAGTGGCATCGTTCCATGAGAGCTTTTGAGTTAAGAACCAATCAAAACCAGCGCGACGAGCGAGTTGAGGCAAAGCGCCTGTGTAGCCGAAGCTATCTGGCAGCCAAATACCATGCGGCTCAACACCAAGATGTTCCTTAAAATAGCGCTTACCAAAAGTCATTTGGCGAATCAAAGATTCACCGCACGGCATCATTGCGTCAGACTCAACCCACATACCTCCAACAGGTATAAAACGCCCTTCTTTAATCCTACTTTTCATACGCTCAAACAAATCAGGATGCTCGTTTTCTAGCCACTCGTATTGTTGAGCAGAACTCATAGCATAAGTAAAATCAGGGTCCTCATCCATAAGAGCTAAAACATTAGATACTGTGCGCGCAACCTTTCTATGCGTCTCTCGCACAGGCCATTGCCAAGCAGAATCAATATGAGCATGCCCAACAGCAATATGCTTTATAGAGCTTGATGCAGCAGGCTGACTTAATACATCATGCAACACTTTACGAGCATTTTGAACAGTAGAAGAATCATGTTCATCATACGCATTTAAGGAGTGCTGTAAAGCTTTAGCTAGTTTCCAATAACGCGGATTATCATCATTTAATTCGCTCATCAAAGAACTTACAGTCTGAAGATCCATGTAATAATCAAAAATATTACGATTAAAAACAGTAACGTCAACATACTTCAACATATATTGGCATTCAGTTTTTCCAGTAGCACGCTCTCCTAAATCAGTAGGAGAAAACGGAGTAGCTCCTTCAACAAATGGATTGTCTGCAGCTTCCAAATATAAAGTAAAATTACCATTTTCATCAATACTAATCGAACGATTATTATGCTCATCAATCAAAGGAACCCAATGATTACAAGGGTTTACAGCTTTGATAACTCTTCCGTCAACGTTATACACTAATCCTTCTGCCTGAAAACCAGGAAAAAGATTCTCAATCCAACCTAAATCAACATTTAGCTCAACTTTGCGCCCTTTTACCTTTGAAAAATCAATCGACCCTGTAACTTCAAACCACGTTGTGCCCCAAGTTGTTCCCCAAACGCCTGGAACATTAAATGAGCGAAAAACAATATCGTTTCTTTTTAACTTAGAGAAGAATTCGCTAGAAGAAATAGGTTCTCCAGCAATCTCATACGCTCGAATTTTACAGTGCAATAGAACAGTATTTATATACGGGTATAAGCGTTGTTGCATAACTCTTGTACAGCGATTTAATTGCTGTTCAGGTAATAAAAACATAGTTCCTACACTTCTTTCTTACACAACTACGCATTTATACGTAAATCTTGTATACGTAAAATCGCTTATACGTAAATCTCATATCTCTTTATGTAAAAGCAAAACAAGTGATTGATGCACATTATAGAATTTGCGATTGAAGATCTTTTCGAGCAGATTCTAATCTAGTAATCTGACCTAAAAGATTGAGCTTTTCACTCCCATCTTCTAGCTTACTCATTCTAAGCTTAATAGCTCCGATTTTTCGCATAAATCCAACGTCTAGAAGCTTAATAAGCAGCTCATTTGCATACTTTTGTTCTTCTTCGCTAGGAATGCGCAAAAGATCGGATGGGGATTCATTTGTAGAAACACCACTCGAATCGTAAGCAGCCGACGAGTTAATAGAAGAAGACCCACTCAAGCCTTTATTAAAAGACAATGGAAGAGGCATTACAGAAAGCTCGTTAATAACACCTTCTAGCATAGGTCCTGCAGCCTTAGTAATCATGTGCAACCAAAGACCTTTACTAACGCTTGTATTAGGCAATCCACCAGAAGCCACAAAAGCCTGGAAAAGCGTTCTAAAAACTGGCGTAATAAAATTATTCAAAGTAAGATGCGCAAAAAGCTGATTGCTAAATGCTAGAGGAGATTGCATAAGAACAGCCATAAATTGCTGCTCGCACATAAACACAGAATCATCAACCTTGTAGTAGCTTTGATTTTTGTACGCGCTTCTAAGCATAGCGGTTTTTGCAGCAGCCTCATTCATGTTTTGAGAACGCTGATCAAACACGCGAGAATCCGCATAAACGTTGGAAGAGTAGCCTTTAGAATAAGCGTCATCGTCTACAACGTGCAATCGCCTTCTAGCGGACTCCACTTCCTTACGCATAACGTCTAAATCAACACCAATATTTCTAACAGCTTTTCTAGTGTATAAGTCCAGCAAAGACCTGTCTCGAATTTGCGCAACAAGAGGAGCAACCGCCTTAACAGCACCCATCTGCCCTGTTGTAAAAGATGTGTCAAAACGGCGAATAACAGTGTCAATTACAAAATCGTAAAGAGGATTAGCGCGCGCAATCAAAGAACGAACAGCCTCATCTCCCCTTTGAATACGCAAATCGCAAGGATCTAAGTTATTATCTGCAACAGCAACAAAAGTCTGTGTTAAAAACGCTGAATCTAAGCCAAAAGCGTGCAATGCAGCTTTCTGACCTGCTGCATCTCCATCGAAAGTAAAAACAATACGCGAACTAACTTTTTGACCTTCTACTTTTACAGGCCCCACAAGTTGAATCGCTCCCAAAGAATCGTCGGCAATAAGTCGGCGAATAATCTTCGCATGCTCCGCGCCAAAAGCCGTTCCACAAGTTGCAACAGCAGTATCTACACCTGCTAAATGGCAAGCCATAACATCCGTATAGCCTTCCACAATCACAACTTGACGCTTTTTAACAATATTCGACTTAGCAATGTCAATTCCATAAAGAACTTGCGTTTTTCTATACAACACAGTGTCTGAAGTGTTAATGTATTTTGCGCTAATAGAATCGTCGTCGTAAAGCTTTCTAGCACCAAAACCCAAAGTTCTGCCTGTAGAATCGCGAATAGGCCACGTTAATCTGCCGCGAAAATAATCGTAAATTCCGCGCTGACCTTGGCGAGCTAAGCCTGCATCCAATAATTCTTGACGAGTAAAGCCTTTATTAGACAAATATCTAACTAGAGTATCCCAACTATTCGGCGCATATCCGCAACCAAAACGTTCACATTGCGCTTGAGTAAAATTACGGCCAGCAAGCAAACTACGAGCTGGAGCTGCTTCTTTAGAGTTGATTTGGGACACGAAAAAACGCTGAGCTTCCTCATTTGCTTCTATAAGACGAGCACGCTTTGAACCTGCGTGAGCACTATCTTTAGTATCTTGCGATTTGTCATAATGGACTTCAATGTGGTAGCGGTCTGCTAACAGCTCTACTGCCTCGCGAAAATCAATGTTTTCTTTTTGCTCAACATACTTAAAAACATCTCCGCCAGCACCGCAACCAAAGCAATGCCAGACACCTAAGCTTGGACGAACGCTAAAACTAGGCGTTTTTTCATCGTGAAACGGGCAAAGCCCTACAAAAGTACCCGTTCCAGAAGGCTTAAGCGTAACAGTTGCAGACACAATATCGTACAAATCTGCAGCAGCGCGCACACGCTCAACGTCTTCTTTTACAATCATTCCAGCCATAGTCTCTAGCTTATCGCAAGCCGAAGGCTACAGACACTCTATGAAAAACTCGTAGTTTAGCACAAAGCAGCATGAAGAGCTGTAGCAGATCCATCTGTAAGACTTGCAACTTGATCAATCGCAACTCTTAAACGCTCGTCTTCGCTAGAGCAAGCATTCCAATCGCTTATAAACACAGATTCCATAGCATCGTGCGCTCGCGGAGATTTGCTCATAAACACCTCCACCAAATCCGTTAGAATCTTTTGCTCACGCCTATAAAACTCGCGCTCTCTAGGTTGGATTATAAAATGCACAGCCAAGCTTTTAAGAACGATTATCTCGTAAGATGTTTCTGGCGGAATCACAACGTTTGCGCGGTAGCGAATTAAAGCGCCGTTGCCGTATTTTTCTCGAGTTGCTCGCTCAACAGAGCTTGCAAACCTGCCGATTAAAGCACTAGTAATATTCTTTAGATGAGCTAGCGACCTTCTAGAGCCGTCATAAGAATCAGGGAACATGTTAAGAGAACGCAAACGCTTAAAAGCCGCCAAAAGACTATCCGCATCCCACTGGTTGCCGTACCAATTATGAGCTTCTTGAATAACTTGATCCGCAACACTTGAATCCCAAACAAGCTCCGTATTAAAAGCGCCAGTTACAATCGCGTCTTCAATATCGTGAACACTGTATGCAATATCGTCGGAAAGATCCATAATTTGACACTCCATAGGCTTCGATTCGCGCGGAGAGCCACTTTTTAGCCAATCAAAAACTTCCCTATCGTCTGGGTAAACGCAGAATTTTAGATCGCGCTCGCCTTTATCGTGCGCTTTTGCTTCATCAAAACCCCAAGGATATTTAACAGCAGCATCCAAGCTTGCTCGCGTAAGATTTACGCCTGCGCTAGCGCCATTTTCTCTAAAAACTTTAGGCTCTAAGCGCGTTAAAAGTCTAAGAGTTTGAGCATTTCCTTCAAAACCGCCAATATTGCTTGCGATTTGAGCAAGCGCGCGCTCGCCATTGTGACCAAAAGGAGGATGACCTAAGTCGTGAGCTAAGCAAGCGCAATCTACAACATCTGGATCTGCTCCAAGCATTGCAGCAATCTGGCGACCAATTTGTGCAACTTCCAACGTGTGCGTTAAACGCGTGCGAGCAAAATCGTCGGAGCCTGCTACAAGCACTTGACTTTTAGCGCCAAGTCTTCTAAGCGCTGAAGAGTGGATTATTCTGGCTCTGTCTCGCTCAAACGGAGTGCGAGCGCGCGTGTGGTGAGGCTCGCTAGCCCATCGCTCAGTATCGTGCAAGCTGTATTCTCCAACAACTTCGTTATCGGAAGCAATCACATCATTACACATTAAAAAACCTCCTCCACTAATCGCAAGTAGCAAATCGCAAGTAGCAAATCATAAATTAGCCAATAGCAATTCAGCTAATCGCAAAATCGCAAGATTGCTATATTAAGCTTTTTTCATCCAACATTTTTATGTCTTTTTCAGGCAAAACTTCGTAAGCATTCTTATACAATCGCGGAACTCTAGGACCAATCCCAGTCATAATCTCGTAGCTTATTGTTCCTGCAGCTGCTGCCCAATCGTCTGCCGTTGGCTCCGCATATTCAAGGCCTCTGCCTGGCCCAAAAAGCCTGACCGTATCTCCTTCTTTAATTCCAAGCTCTTTAGCGCTGCCTTTTAAGTCAACAATAAATTGATCCATGCAAACGCGCCCCGAAACATGCAAAATCCTAGCGCCGTTCTTAGTTTCCACTCGCACAGGTCCTCCAGGCTTATTAACATGACGAGATCCTTGCATATCGAATCCGCTAGATGCGCGCAAAATGCCATCCGCGTATCCAAGTGGAACTATTGCTGTGCTTGTATTGTCTGGCGTTAAATACGTGCGGCCGTACGAAATACCATGACCCGCTTCTACAGATTTAACCGTTCCTAATTGCGCTTGTAAAGTCATAGCTGGACGCAAGTCGTAAGTTTGAGGCGCTCCCATAACAGGGTCTGGCTCGTATCCATATAATCCAATTCCTGGTCGAACAAGCTCAAATCGTATCTCTGCCCTGTTAAGAGTTGCAGCTGTATTAGCTAAATGTCGGATTTTAGGTTCCAACCCAGCTTCGCGCATTCTTCGAGTAAAATCGTGGAATTGCTCAATTTGCCTATCTGTAGATGCAACAAACTCCGGAACGTCTGGGCAATCAGCAACAGCCAAGTGACTCCATTGCCCAATAACTTCGATTAATCCCTGGCTAGAATATTCGCTAAGCTTTTCTAAAGCGTCATTAAAACCTGCAGGCGTAAAACCGTTTCTGCCAAATCCCGTATCTACCTTAACGTGCACGCGTGCAGCAGCGCCAAGCGATTTAGCAGCTAGCGCAACAGCGTCAATAGAATCAAGCGAGCCAACAGAAATATCAATATCTGCGTTTATTAAATCCGCAAAAAGAGACGTTGGAGCACTAGTAAGCCACGTAAGAATACGGCATCTGCTTGAGTCAATTCCACATTTACGAAGCCGCAAAGCCTCATAGGGCTGAGCTGTGCCAAGCCAAGTTGCTCCCCCTGCTAAAGCTGCGAGCGCACTAGGAATAAGCCCGTGACCATAAGCGTCTGCTTTAACAACTCCCATAACTGCTGGCGACTTTTGACCAGGCTGCAAATCTTTAGAAACGCGCTCAACAAGAGTTCGCATATTATCTCTTAGCGCTTTTAGATCAACGATTACCTGCCCAGGGTATGTACTCAAGGCGCGAGCGTAGTTTTCTTGCAAAATCGCTTGTATACTCGAATTTTTACACATATATCACGCCTTTACTCTTGTTTTTAGCTTTTACTTTTAGCTTTATATTTAGTTTTTACTTTTATAATTATTTTTTTATCTACTATATATGCAACTATTTTTGAGCTACGTTTTAATACAGCTAATACAGCAAATACCGCTAATACCGTATTACATGATTATGCGAGCGCAACCATTGATACGCGATTCTAGTTGCGCTATGCGCGCGATCTGGAATTACAACAAGACCACACTTGCTAAAGCCTTCTCGCAAAATAACTTTTTGCATAATCAAGTTGTCGGGATGAGTATCGATTCTAACATTAGAGTAATTGCGTTTAGCCCATCTTAAACATTCGCTTGCCATTTTTGGCTTAACTCCCGAAGATGCAAGCCTATGGATTGTAACGTATGGCAAAACGTCATCTAGCCACGCTCCATCAATCTTTGCGTAGACTTCATCAAGCCCCTCGCACAGTGCAAATTGCGCCAAAATGCGCTCTTCGCCAAAATCTGGATCCGTGTCTACAAGAAGATTAAAACGATTCAAACGAATATCTTCTATAACACTAGATGTTAGAGGAAAGCGATCTCCCCATTGATGAGGATTGCCATTATTTGCCATAAATACTCTTGCTCTCTCATAAATATTTTCAATATCTTTTAGATCGCTAAGAGTTGCTTTTCTCAATCTTATTTCACACATACACCCCCCTATGCTTAAAATATGGCGATTTTACAGTCTTACACAAGCGAAGCCTTACACAATCAAACGAAACGAATCACACAATCTTGCGCTCAAAAGGATCGGAGCTAATGCCTTTATCTAAAATATCTTTGCACCATTGACGCGCCCCAAACAAGCTATGATCGCGGTAGTTTCCGCAAGACTCAATAGTTGTAGCTGGAACATCATCCCAAGTAGCTTTATACGCAATAAATTCAAGCGATTCCTTCAACGCGCGCGCAACATCTTCTGTGCTATGAGTGCCCCAAGTTAAAAGGTGGAATCCTGTACGGCAACCAAATGGAGAGCAATCAATGTAGCCTTCAATGCGCTGGCGCAAAAGAACAGCAATCGTGTGCTCAATAGTATGCAAAGCGCCCGTAGGAATAGCCTCTTGGTTAGGCTGAGTTAAGCGAATATCGTAGTTAGAAATAACATCTCCATTCGGGCCTTTTTGAGTGTCAATGTAGCGAACATATGGAGCTTTAACTTTAGTGTGGTCAAGTTCAAAGCTTTCTGGACGAGGAGTCGGCTGATTGTTTTGATTTTCGCTCATCTTATTCCATCCTAACTTATATTCCATGCGCAAAATGTATGCGCAAAATCCATGCGTAAATAACGATTACTAAATAATATTAGACGCTATTCTTGCCAAACACACATGAACACGAATCTAAAAATATTTTTTATTGACTTATTAACTTATAAGACTTACAGATACAGACTTGCAAACTTGCAATACTTACAGATACAGACTTACAAAGTAGCAGCATCAATAAGTTCGCGCGTATAACTATGTTTTGGATTAGTCAAAATTTGACTTACACGCCCAGATTCAACAACAACGCCATCTTTTAGAACAACAACACTAGACGCTAAATGCTGAATCATACCAAGATCGTGGCTAACAAATACGCACGCCATATTAGGGCGATTTGCGCGAATCACATTAAAAGCATCTAAGATTCTTGTGCGCTCGGCAACATCGATTGCGCTCATTGGCTCATCTGCAACCAAAACTCTAGGATTATTGATTAGCGCTCTAGCAATCGCAACGCATTGAGCTTGTCCGCCAGAAAGCTCGCACGGATATCTTCCAGCAAAAACTTTAGGATCTAACCCGACTAAATTCAAAACATCATCCACTTTAGAGTCAATAGCGCGTGAATCAATATAACGTGAATCAACATCATGTGAATCCACAGTATGTGAATCAAAACTCATGTTTTTACGCCATATTTCAAGCGGCTCAGCAACGCTTTTTCTAACTTGCCAACGAGGGTCTAAAGCTGCAAAAGGATGCTGAAATACAAGCGAACATTGTCTTCTCATATTTACGTAAGCAGAATCTTTCAAATTTAACTTTTTAGCGTTTTCAACGGTTTCAACAACTTTGCCGCAATACTCTATTCTTCCTTCGCTTATTTCTTGCAATCCAAGTAAAGAGCGAATCAAAGTTGTTTTACCACTTCCAGATCCGCCAATTAGTGCTAAAGATTCGCCAACTTTAAGATTAAAGTCAACGCCTTTTAATGCTTCAACGCGGTTTTTTGAGCTTCCTAGAACAACGTGAATGTTTTTAGCGTTAAAAATGCAATCATCTTTAGAAGAATCATTCTTATTTGAATCGCTTTTATTATCAAAACTTAAATCATTGTTATAAAAATTCGAAGAATTTTTACTAAGACTTAAAGCGCGCGCTGCAAAAACAAGTTGTTTAGTAAAGTGAACCTTAGGATTTTCTAGCAATTCACCAACGCGCGCACTATCGACTAATCGTCCAGAATCCAAAACATAGCAACGAGTAGCAGCGCTAGAAAGAACCGAAAAATCATGAGTAACAAAAAGCATTGAAGCGCCCATATTATCAACTAAAGAAGTGAGCATATTTACAACATCTTTTTGTGTAACAGAATCAAGAGCAGTAGTCGGCTCGTCTGCAAGAATCAACTTAGGGCAAGTTATAAGCGCTGTAGCAATCCCAACTCGTTGCATTTGCCCACCCGAAAGCTCAAAAGTGCGCTTATTCAAAATATTCGCACCTAAACCAACTTTTTCAAGCATAACTTTAACGCGATTTTGAATATCGTCTTCGTCTAAATTGTAGTGGAGCCTAAGAGGTAAGGCGATCTGCTCGCTAACACTCATAATAGGGTTAAGAGCACGATCTGCTTGCTGAAAAACAACGCCAACATACTTGCCACGAATGTTTGCAAGCGCAGAATCGTTAGCGCCAACAGTTTGTGCATTGCCAACGTGGCAAGAGCCAGTGATTTTGCAATTAGACGGAACTAGACCAATCGCAGCTCTTAAAAGCATTGATTTACCAGAGCCAGAAGATCCAACTAGCCCGACGCGCTCGCCATCTTTAACGTTAAGCGAAACATCACTTAAAATGCGCGAAGATCCAATGCTAAGCGATAATCCTTTTATATCAAGACTCATTCTTAGACTCCCTATTCGCTGGATTTGTAGCACTTCTTAAAATATCGCCAAAAAGATTAAGAGACAAAACTGTTAATGTAACAACAAGACCAGGCCATAGAGCCGCAAGCGGATAAACGTGAATCAAAGTAACCGAAGTAGAAAGAACGCGACCCCAGCTCGGCACTCCCGAAGGAACACCAACACCTAAGTAAGTCAATCCGCTTTCCGCTAAAATAACAGTTCCTGCAGAAAGCGAAAGCTGAACGGAAGCGATAGGCAAAATATTAGGAAAAACATGCTTTAGCAAAACGTAACTTCTGCTAGCACCATTAGAAACAGCGCAATCAACATAGTTGGACTTAAGAACAAGAACAGCACTTGGTCGCAAAATACGAGCAAGATTTAAGCCATAGCCGAATCCGCATGCAAGCATGATTACAAGAACGGATGCTCCAAGAGGCACAGCAAGCATAATCGCAATCAAAACTGTTGGAATGGAAATTAAAGCGTCTACTGCCATAATGCTTACGGAACGAATTTTTTGAACGCGGCAAATCGTAAAGCTTAGAATCACAAATCCAACAACGCTTGCAATCGCAACTGTTGAAATAACAAGCAAAATCTCTACTCTAGAACCAGCCATAAGCCAGCTAAGCATATCTGCACCCGTTCCATCTGTGCCAAGCCAATGCTTTAGAGAAGGCTTTTGCCATACCTCGTACCCGTTTGTTTCTAGGAGAGAGTAGGGCGTCCACACAAAAGAAAGCGCAGCTACAAAAATCCACAAGCACAAAATAATGCAAACGAATTTTCCAATAACTCCGCGCCAAATGCGTCTTAAAAACTTAATCATTGCTTGAATTGCCCCCACTTAAATCACTGCCCGAATTATTCACTGCTCGAATCTTGGCTAAGTCTTGAATCCAACAAACGATGCAACACGTCAATCGCAAACCCAACAAGCAAGAACAATGCAGAGAGCATAAAAAGATTGCCTTGAACAGATATAAGATCTCGCAAGCCAACATCGCGCACAAGACCCATGCCCATTCCAGGAAGCGAAAACAGATTTTCAATAACCATTACGCCCATAATCATATGCGCAAAAGTCAAGCCGATTACAGACACAAGCTGCGGCAACGCTAATCGCAAGCCAACTCGCCAAATCATTTGCTTTTTAGTCATCCCACAAGCCATAGCTTGCAAAGCAATGTCGCTATTAGAAATCTGCTCTAATGATGCTGCAGTGTAACGCATAAAACCAGATCCAACAATAACGCCAACTGTTAGCGCTGGAAGAATCAACGACAAAAATGCGCTACCAAAATCGCGCCAACCGTCTGTTGGAAAACCTTGAGTAGGAAAAATCCCAACCAAACCAATGCCATTGCCAAAAATCATGATTAAAATCATTCCGCCCCAAAGAGCAGGAACAGATCCGCCTGCAATCGCACAAAATCTTAAAAAGCCTTGCAAAGCCTTACCAGAATGCAAAACTTGCAAGCATCCAAGAGGAATACCGATTGCGAGCGCAATTAAAAGTCCAAGAAAAATTAGCGGAAAAGTTATGCTAGCACGCATAGCAATAGTGGATGCAACGGAGCGACCCGTGAGCATTGAAACACCAAAATCGCCTCTAAAAACGCCAAAAATCCACTCAAAATATTGAACAAAAAGGGGCTTGTTTAATCCTAAATCGCGTCTTAATTGCTCAACTTTTCCATCTGGCGCGTTTAAGCCAGCCATAACTTGAGCAACGTCTCCAGGCAAAACTCTAAGAGCAAGAAATACGATTGCAGAAATAAATAGCAGCGCTACAAAAAACAACGCGATGCGTCGAAGAATCATGCGCTTCATACAAACCCCTTACTTAATATAGCGTTCCGACCTGCCTTTTCGCTTAGAGCGTAGCGCGAAAAGGTAATTCGGAGCGCTGAGCCACTCAAGGCAGAAGCACTGCTTCTGCGTGGCGAAGACGTCCGCGCGCTTAGACCGCGCGGACGATGACCTGCCTTGTAGTGCGATTATATAGCGACACGCCGTAAATCAGGTACAATCACACTACAAGTATGCCGAAAATATACTAAAATCACTACATTTTGGCACAAACGCGGGCAATTTTTCAGAACAAATCACTTAAGTCGCAAGTTGTATAGCGGCAAAAGAACCTGATTAATGTCGAAAGGCATGCCATCAAGATTCTTTACCTTAGCTGTAACAACCTTATAGTTAAGCAACCAATCTGCAGGAGCATCTTGGCTAACGATTCGCGCAGCTTTAGCAAGAAGCTTATTAGACTCCTTAGTATTCGCGCAAAGCATTGCCTTATCATACAAATCCTGAACTTGCTTATTGTTGTAACCGTAGTAATACTTAGGATCTGCCCACTGGCCAAAATCATGGCTTTCATTGTGATCTACCATAGACAAATCGTAGTTTTTATTGTTATAAACGTCGTGAAGCCAAGTAGTAAATTCAACAACGTTTACCTTAAGATCAATGCCAATTTGCTGTAATTGAGATCTTAGCTGCTCACCAAGTTGCGTTCCATAAATATTCGGGTAAGTAAGCGAAAGATGCAAAGGATTCGACTCACTAAAACCAGCTTCTTTCATCAACGACTTAGCGCGCTTAACATTATGCGCGTAAATCTTAGTTAAATCCTCATATCCTGGGTCAAGAGAAGGAATCGGCCCGCCAAGCAAAGCATCCGTACCTCCGCGCGAAGCAATAATTTGCTTATGGTCAATCGCATAGCGAATCGCTTGACGCACACGCTTATCTTTAGTGCGCTCACCATTCATATTCATAGCAAGCACAAATTTATCGGTAGTGTTTCCAGCTTTAACAACATAGTGCTTTGAATCCGCCTTAAAAGTCTTAGCAAGCTGGCCAGAAATAGGCGCCAAAGCTTGAACAGATCCCGAAGAAAGCGCATTTACAGCAGCAACATCGTCTACAAAATAGCGAACAACAACTTTTTGAGTTTTTGCCTTATTAACGCCCTTATAGCGCGGATTTGCTTTTAACACAACTCGGTCGTTTGGCACAAACTTTTCTACCAAATACGGACCAGATCCAACAGCTTGAGTTTTAGCGTCATAATTCGCAAGCTTATCGAAAACTAAGCCAGCTCTAGAGCACAATGCCCACAAAAGCTTTGCATTTGGCTCTTTAAGCTTAATTTCAAACGTGTAATCATCTTTAGCTTTAGCGGATTCAACTTTTCCAACCATGTTTGATCCGCGATACTTCTTTGCAACAAGCTCGTTAAAAGACCACTCAGCGTCTTTTGCAGTAAGCTTATTCCCATTAGAAAAAACAACGCCTTTACGCATGTGGAAAGTGTATTTTAAGCCATCTTTGCTTATTTTCCAACTTTCTGCAAGGGATGGAACAACCTGATTTTTAGTATTTCTAGCTACAAGACCTTCATACACGTTTCCAATTAACAATTGCTCCAATGAAGAGCCAGATTGATTGCGAATATCAAGATTTGTAGGAGCAAGTTTTAATCCTATTGACACAGTTTTATTTGAAACTTGCGCAGAAGATGTTTGACTTGCAGAATTTTTTTGTGGACCTGTAAGCGTTGCAACAATCGCGCTAAATATTGCGATTACTACGATTGCTACAGAAACAAGCCAGAATTTTCCCAAACCACGCTTATTGGTTTTATACGCACTTTTAGACGCAGCGTTAAGCGAAGCATCTGTACTAAAGCCAGCTTGCGATTCTTGGCGCTCTTGCGCGTTTTCTTGCCCATAGAATTTATCGGTCGCATCTTTAGAGTATGCGCCATCTTTGGGTTCTTTGTTATCCATTCAACAAACCTTTCTGGATTGAATTAGATACATTTATTTAATTGTTGTTTATGTTGTTATTTAATTGTTTAAGCTCGTTGCTTTGTCTAATTGCAACACTTGCAACACAAAGTCAACGGCGTATACAATCGTAGCTTGCTAGCAAGTCAATCAAAACTAGGGCGAGTCTAAAAACTTGGTTATAAATCATTAATAAGTAATTGATATTTATACGTTTTTACAAAAATTTGACATCATTGTGTAAAAAATTTAACACGATTCTATAAAAATTTGACATTATTCTAATCACATATCCTATGAATGTGGTTAAATGCCATCAGACGTAAACTTGCAAACGTGCGCAAAAAACAATACGATAGCTTGCATATTTGCAAAAATGTATAACAGACGCATAAAGATGTTACACACAGCATGCATGCAAAATGCGCCAATAAAACGCCAATAAAAAGCGAGGAATAATGGCAGAAAACTTGAATACTACAGTAACAGTAAACGAATCCTCAGATCCGCAAAATAACGGCAACCAAGACCGCACTGCTCTAAATCGCCAGCTTGCACAAATGCTTAAGGGCGGCGTGATTATGGACGTTACTACTCCAGAGCAGGCACGAATTGCTGAAGATTCTGGAGCTTGCGCTGTAATGGCTTTGGAACGCATTCCTGCCGATATTCGCGCGGCTGGTGGCGTTTCTAGAATGAGCGACCCCGCTATGATTCACGGAATCCAAGAGGCTGTGTCTATTCCTGTTATGGCAAAATGCCGTATTGGTCACTTTGTAGAAGCGCAAGTACTTGAGGCTATTGAGATCGATTACATTGACGAAAGCGAAGTGCTTAGCCCAGCAGACGACGTGTACCACATTAACAAGCGCGATTTTGCAGTTCCATTTGTTTGCGGAGCTAAGGATTTGGGCGAAGCTTTGCGAAGGATTAACGAAGGTGCTTCCATGATTCGCACTAAGGGCGAGCCTGGAACTGGAGACGTGATTCAGGCAGTGCGCCACATGCGCATGATGAATTCCGCAATCCGTAAGCTTACAAGCATGCGCGAGGACGAGCTTTTTGAGGAAGCCAAGACATTGCGCGTGCCTTTCGATCTTGTAAAGTACGTTGCACAAAACGGCAAGCTTCCTGTTGTAAACTTTGCAGCTGGCGGTGTTGCTACCCCTGCAGACGCTGCTTTAATGATGCAACTTGGCGCAGAAGGCGTGTTTGTTGGCTCTGGCATCTTTAAGTCTGGAGACCCAGCAAAGCGCGCTGCTGCAATCGTTAAGGCTGTTACTAATTACAAAGACGCTAAGATGATTGCTAAGCTTTCCGAGAATTTGGGCGAAGCTATGGTTGGCATTAACGAGCAAGAAATCAAGCTTTTAATGGCTAACCGCGGCGAGTAATTGAGACGAGTGATTGAGGCGAATTATTTTGGCAAACTCACCTATCAATACAAATAATTGCGCGCACACTGTAGCAGTTTTAGCTGTTCAAGGAGCTTTTCTTGAGCATCGTTTAATGCTAGAAAAGCTTGGCGCGCGCGTTATTGAGCTTCGTCAAGCGCGAGATTTGGAGCAATCTTTTGACCGCCTTGTTTTGCCTGGAGGCGAAAGCACTGTGCAAACTAAGCTTCTTAAAGAGCAAAATATGCTTGAGCCTTTGCGCGAGAAAATTGCAAACGGAATGCCAGTTCTTGGCACTTGTGCAGGATTGATTTTGCTTGCAAAAAACGTGGAAGGTAACGAAGTTAGTGGATTTGGCACTCTAGACGTTACTGTTAAGCGCAACGCTTACGGCCGCCAGCTTGGAAGCTTCCATTGCGAATCTGAGTTTGGAAATCTTGGAGCTGTTCCAATGACGTTTATTCGCGCGCCTTATATTGCGCAAGTCGGCCCAAATGCCGAGACTCTTGCAACAGTAGATGGCAACGTTGTAGCTGCTCGCCAGGGAAATCAAATCGGAACAGCTTTCCACCCAGAGCTTGACGAAGATACTAGAATACACCAGCTTTTCTTAGATTTGTAGTTTTATTTGCAAATATCTTAAGCTTGTAAATAAAAATGGCACTTAAATCACTTGATTAAGTGCCACTTTTATTATTAATCGCCAGCAAAAAACGCCAATAAATCGCTAGCAAAAATCGCTATTTTGCTTCAAAAATCGCGTATCCAAAAGCTCCAAGAGAGTGATTTTGAGCATCATAATTGTAGCTAATAATCGGCTTACAATCTGGCAAGCCACTAAACGAATCGTTAGACTCATTAAACGCATTTAAAGCCACAACAACGCGCTTAGAGTCAGCTTCTCGCGCAAAAACAAATTTTCCACGCTCATCATAGTCAAGAACCATAAAATTGCCATGAATAAAGCAATCGTTGCTTCTACGCAAGTTTATAAGTTCGCGGAATAAGTCACGATTATCCTTTACAGGATTTGCCCAAGGCATAGCGGCGCGGTAATCACACTCTTCAAAACCAACTATTCCAAGCTCGTCCCCATAGAACACGCTTGGAGTTCCAACAGATGTAAGCAAACAAAGCTCAGCCAAACGGAATCGCTTATCTTGCTCGCAAGAATCGCCAGAATCCGCGGAATTTTGCGCACACAAGCTCCTAAAGCGACTAACGTCATGGCTATCAAGCAAATTCAATTGACCCTGAACAATCGGGAATGGGTATCTTAAAAGCATATCCACAAATCGACTATTAAACTCGCGCGCATTAATCTTACCAAAAGCAAAGAAATCGCGGCAAACTTTGCGGAATTCGTAGTTCATAGTGGAGTCAAACATGTCTCCTTGCAGCCAACGCTCAGAATTCTCCCAAATCTCCGCAATTAGCACACTATCTTTTTTAGTCTTTTTAGCAACAGAGCGGAAGGCACGCCAAAAGTCTTTATCAACCTCATTAGCAACATCCAAACGCCAACCGTCAACATCAAAATCTTCAAGCCAATAGCGACAAACGTCCATAAAATAGTCGCGAACTTTTGGATTAGAAGTATTAAGCTTTGGCATTTTACGCTCATACGCAAAACACGTGTAGTTTGGGCGCTCGCCATCTTCGGGGCGCTTAACAGGGAACTTTAATCCATAGAACCAATCCTTGTATTGCGAATTTTCGCCATTTTTAACAACATCGTCAAACGCAAAGAAATACCAACTAGAATGATTAAAAACGCCATCAATAATTATGTGCATGCCGCGATTATGAACCTCGCTAACAAGCTCCCTAAAATCGTCGTCCGTTCCTAAATTAGGGCAAACATGGTAGTAGTCAAGAAGATCGTAACGATGGTACTCTGCAGCTGTAAAAATAGGATTTAAATACAAGCAATTAAAGCCCAAATCCTCAATATAATCAAGATTTTCGATTATGCCTCTAATTGTTCCGCCCAAACGAGTGTGTAAAGTTTGGCCAGTTTTCTCATCAAAATAATCTTTTGCAATGCAACTTATGCCGCGTTTAGAATCTGCAAAACTATCTGGGAAAATGTTGTAAACAACAGCCTCTTTAAGCCAACGCGGAACGTCGCTAATCTCTTCGCGGCGAATAAATGGGAACTGGTAGACTTCTGTACGATCTTCTGGGAAATCAGACGCAATAGTATCGGCGTACAAATACAAGTGCTCATACGCATCTTGCATCTCAAAGTAATAACAAACTCTATCTAAATCGCTGCTTATATTCGCTTCATAGTAGTCAAAGTAATCGTCGCTTGCAATCTTTTCCATTTTCAGCGTGCAAAACTTGTCTAACGGAGTTAAATCAACGCGATTCCCGTAATGCAAAACGCATGAACAAAGATTATTCTTTGCTGCACGCAAGCGAATTGTTAAGCAATATTCTGCCGTAGAATACGCGTATTGTGAAAGTGGCCTATGCAATATTGCTTGACGATTTATCATTTACAATTCCTTTCTAGCCTCGCTGCCATTGTTTTCGACTTTATCACCTACTGTGCCACACCGCCACACTTTTATGTGATTTCCTAAAACAGCAAGCACAAACAATCAAATTGCACGCAACGACTTAGCATTAATGTAGTATTGCTCTAAAGATGCGCATACTTAAGTTTGGCAACACGCAACAAACACACTGGAGGCGAATATGCTTTTAGCAGTAGACATCGGCAACACGAATATTGTGCTTGGATTCTTAGATAACGGCAAGATTGTTGGCACATATAGAATGACTACAAATGCAAATCACACTTCCGACGAATACGGCATTATGATTACGCAATTCCTTAATTTAAGCGGTTTTAGCGTAAACGATGTTGAAGATGTTATTGTTGCTTCGGTTGTTCCAAAAGTTATGCACTCGTTCCGTGCAAGCATTGTTAAGTTTTTGCAAATCGACCCTATGATTGTAGGCCCTGGAGTAAAAACTGGCGTAAATATTAGGATTGACGAGCCTCGCTCTTTGGGCGCAGACTGCTTAGCAGATTGTGTTGGCGCGTTTTACGAATACGGCGGCCCAGCATTGGTAATTGATTTTGGCACAGCTACAACTTATAACTACGTTGATAAAAGCGGAGCAATTACTTGCGGACTTATTTGCACGGGAATCAGCTCGGCTGCGGCAGCTCTATGGGATAATACTGCTCAGCTTCCAGAAGTTGAGATTTCTCGCCCTAAATCCGTTCTTGCAAAATCAACTCGTCCTGCTATGCAAGCTGGCCTCTACTACAGCTTCCTCGGAGGCATTGAGCGCACAATTGAGCAATTCAAAATAGAGATAAATGAGCCTTTTAAGGTTGTTGCTACAGGAGGCTTGGGGCGACTTTTTGAAAAAGACGTTGATTCGATTGATTACTACGATCCAAATTTGATTTTTAAGGGAATGTACGAGATTTATAGAAGAACAATCGGTTGCTAGCGACTTTTCCTTTGGATTACAAACCTAAAGCGCATAAGTCTCAGCGAACACTCTTATCGAACAACAAAACCTTGATTATACCCGTATTCTTTTAAGTCTTTTTTCCAAAGCGCGATTCCGTCTTTAAGTCGAATCTTAGGGCCAGGGTCGTCTGGAAGAACAAAATCTTTTCCGTCATCTTGCTTAATTCCAGCGTCAATCATAGCTTTAATATTTAATCGCGCTTTTGACTTTCGATTCCAATCATAAGCCAAGCCAACTGTGGAGCGAAAATCACTACGCGAATATACTTCAAATGGCAAATACTTGTACCCCGTATACACATGTTGTGCTGCATCCGCAAAAACTCTATTAAAGTGTTGCCCGCCAAAGTATGGCACTTTAATTCCTCTAGAATCCAAAACAGTAGTCTTATTCAAAAATGCGCTATCTCTAAGAGTTACAACGTCTGCTGGGAATGCTCCCGAACTAACGCGTTCTTTAATGCCTTGTTGATTGTGGCAAACAAAATCAACAAAACGCATTGCAGCTTCTGGCTTCCTGCTAGATTGCAATACACTTAGCGCAGATCCGCCCATTTGCGCATTATTATTTTTGCCATCCATTGTTGGAACTCTTGCAACACGCCACAACCCTGCTCCGCCTGGAATGTCATGCATTAAAAGAGAAGTCATCCACGCTCCAGCAAAAACGGAAGCAACATTTCCAGAACCAACAGCGCTCTTCCAAGCTGGAGTCCACGTTGTAAGCCTTGTGTCCACTAAGTCTTCGTCAATCATTAATTGCCAAAATTTTGTAAAGTCTTTTGTTCCTTTATCTTTGCTTAAGCGAACAGTAACAGTTTTTCCGTCGTGCGAGGTTATAAACGGATGCCCGCCAGAAAGCCAAATCATAGCGTTGTAAAAGCTAGCATCTCCAGAATCCGCAGCAATATAAACACCAATATTTTTTAGCTTTCTTGCTGCGTGAATGTAGTCTTTCCAAGTGTGAATTTGCGTAGCATCCACGCCTGCTTGGCTAAACACATCTTGATTATAAAACCACGCTAAAGGCCCTGAATCCATTGGCAAACCGTATATTCGGCCTCCTAATTGCACAGAAGACCATGATCCTTGCGTGTAAAATGTTTGAGTTCCCTGTACCCTATCTGTAATGTCTAGAAGCTGACCGCTAACAGCGTATTGTGGCAAAGCATAGTACTCAAGCTGAGCAACATCTGGCATGCCATAGCCATCTTGAATAGCGCTATTAAGATTGCTATACCCACTTGTGTCTTTAACACTAACGCGAATATCTGGATTTTGCTTCTCAAAATCTGCAGCAATCCGCTTCATGCTTGGCTCCCAAGACCACACCGTGATTTTTGTTCTAGAATCAACAGATCCGCATGACGCACAAAAAACAACAACAAAAACGCATATAATCGCAGAAATTACACGCTTTATACAACGAGTCAAATCGCAGTTTATATTACGGTTTATATTACGTTTTACATTACGCATAACAAAACAACCAAAATCCTGCTTGCGATTTTTGTGCGGTCTTCTTGCACTCATAACACTCATTGTATTGCTATTCCACAGTTACGGATTTTGCAAGATTCCTAGGCTTATCAACGTCGTAGCCTTTAAGCTTTGCCATATTCATAGCAAAAAGTTGCAATGCTACAACATCTACAAGAGGGCTTAGCAATGTTAGGCACTTAGGGCGCCAAAACACAATATCTGCGTAACGCTCAGCGTCTGGATCGCCGTCTTCTGCAACCGCAATCGTAAACGCTCCGCGAGCCTTAACTTCTTCGATTCCCGATATCACTTTAGCGTGTAAAACGTCTCTACCTCTAGAAGATGGCACTATAACAACAACTGGCTCTCCCTTATCTACAAGAGCAATCGGGCCGTGCTTTAGCTCCCCTGCAGCAAAGCCTTCTGTAAACGTGTACGCAATCTCTTTTAGCTTTAATGCGCCTTCTAGCGCTACTGGGTAGCCAACGTGCCTGCCAAGGAACAAGAACGATTTTGCGTCCATCGTTCGCTTTGCAGCTTGCATTATCGAGTCCGTTTGAGTGTCTAAAACGTTTTGAATTTTATCTGGCATTTCTTTAAGCTGAGACACGATTTGCTGAATCTCATCTCTATACATTGTTCCTTTGACTTGAGCCAAATAAAGACCAAGCATGTATGCTGCTACGATTTGCGCAACAAATGCTTTTGTAGAAGCAACTGCGATTTCTGGGCCTGCATGCGTGTAAAGTACAGCATCCGATTCTCGAGGAATACTCGAGCCTTGAGTGTTGCATATTGCAAGCACGCGGCTACCCTGCTCACGCGCATGCCTTAACGCCATTAGCGTGTCCATTGTTTCGCCAGATTGAGATATTGCAACAACAAGCGTTCTATGCGTTAAAATCGGGTCTCTGTACCTAAATTCGTGAGCCAACTCCACTTCTACTGGCACGCGTACCCAATGTTCAATCGCATATTTTGCAACTAATCCAGCGTAGCTTGCTGTTCCACAAGCCACAACTATTATCTTGTCGATTGATCGCAAAATATCTTGACTAATCCTAACTTCGTCAAGAATAATGTTCCCTTTTGCGTCGAATCGCCCGCGCAAAGTATCGGCTACAGCATGCGGATCTTCGTGGATTTCCTTATCCATAAAGGAATCCCATCCGCCTTTTTCTACTGCCGAAGCATCCCAGTCTACTGTAAAGTAACTAGGGTTTTCAATCTCGTTTCCGTCAAAATCTGTAAGACGAAGCTGTGCTTTTTTGTTTCCTTCTATATCTCCGATTAAAACAGCTTGATCTTGACCAACTTCAAGAACTTTATCTGTGTATTCTACAAAAGCCGCAACGTCGGAGCCTAGAAAATACTCGTTATTTGAAACACCTACTACAAGTGGCGAATCGTGGCGAACAGCAGCAACAATATTAGGCTGTCTAACGTCTACAGCAAGTAAAGTAAAAGCTCCTTTAAGAATTTTTGCAACTCGTCTTATTGCTTCAAAAAGATCTGGCTTACCAGTTTCTTCAATTATTTGATTCGCGATTTTTCCAAGCGCTTTTGCTGCAACTTCCGTATCTGTTTGAGACGAAAACTCTATGCCTTCTTTTTGCATTTGTTCTTTAAGGCTAATAGCGTTTTCAATAATACCGTTGTGAATAAGGGCGATTTTTCCGTCTGCACTAACGTGAGGATGCGCGTTTAAGTCGCATGGAGCACCATTTGTAGCCCAACGCGTGTGGCCTATTGCAACGCTCGCTTCTGGCATTGGATTTTCGTCTATATCTTTTCTTAAAACAGCTAAGCGACCAGCTTTTTTGCGCACGCATATAGAATCCATTCCTGGAGCAGCAAGAGCTACACCAGAAGAATCATAGCCTCTGTACTCTAAGCGTTCTAATCCGTTTAAGCAAACTTCTAAAGGCTTTGCGCAAACTGTGCCAAAACCTGCGTATCCAACAATTCCACACATAATTTTCTATTGTACGTTATAAAACGTGTGTGTTTCTACTCGTTTTGCAATTATGTTTTGCAATTATGTTTTTCAATTATGTTTTGCAATTACTGCTATCTACTGCTATGAATGCTATCTGCTTTTGCTTCAAATCCTTTGCCAAAATGCTTTTCTAACATAACCTGCAAAACCATCAAAACAGACGTAATCACCAAATACCAAACACTAGCAACAATAAGAAGCGGAATCGGCTTATAAATACGATTAGCAACAGCATTAGTAGCAAACTGAAGCTCCAAAGTAAAAGGAACAGCCAAAACCAAAGACGTAGTCTTAAGCATACCAATAGTCTCATTACCCAAAGGCGGAACAATAATACGCATAGCCTGAGGCAAAACAACCCTACGCATAGTCAAAGACCTACCCATACCCAAAGCCTTAGCAGCCTCAACCTGACCAGCATCCACAGCCTCCAAGCCAGCACGAACAATCTCCGACAAATACGCAGCCTCATTAAGAGACAAACCAATAACAGCAGCATTCAAAGAAGTCATAACAACATTAGAATCAATCGAGAAAAACTCAACAGACGTAAACGGAACACCCAAACTCAACTTAGGAACAAGAACCGCAAACATACCCCAAAAAACAAGCTGCGTATAAACAGGCGTACCACGGAAAAACCAAATAAAGAACCAACTCACACCACGCAAAACAGGATTAACACTCTTACGCATCATAGCCAAACAAACAGCCAAAACAATCGCAATAACCATAGAAAGCAAAGTCAACAACAAAGTCCAACCAATACCAGCAAGAACATTCTCGTTAAAAATGTATTTCCAAACGATTGCCCACTCAAATCGAGGATTTGTAGCAATTGAATACACAAGAGCACACGCTAGAATCGCAACAATAATGCCAGATATAATATGTCCAGGTTTTTTGACTGGCAAAATACGCTCGTTGTTGTTATTTTTAGCACTCATGTTTTTAATCCTACTCTAAGCATACAAAGTTTCTACTAGCAAATATTAAACAGCTAAATCAATCATATAAAGCATTCATATAAAGCATTTAGCAAGGCAAATCACACAGGAATCACACTTTTGGATTTACTTCTGGGTGCTTAATCATAACGTCTTCAACACCCCAAGCCTTCATTATTTCTTGATACGCGCCCGTTTGTATTAGCTTTTCAATACCAGCTTTTATTGCTTCTACAAGCTGAGTATCTCCTTTTTGAGCAATAATACCCATAAGAGCTTTATCGCGGCTTTTACCCAATGGCTCTAGCTGTCCGTCCGTTTGCTCAATCGCAAAACTAGAAACAGGAGTATCGGCATACATAACGTCTGCGCGGCCTGCAACCACTGCAGTCGTAGCATCCGTTTGCTCTCTAAACGCAAGAACGTCTAATGGTGCTTTTTTACTTAACTTGCAAACATCTCTTGCGTCATACATTTGAGTTTCGCTTGTTGTTCCAACTTGAACAGACACTTTTTTACCGCATAAGTCGTTAAGATTCACATTTGTTGGATTGCCTTTTCTAACAACAAAAAGCAAACCAGCATCCGCGTACGTTACAAAGTCAACCGACTTTTCTCGCTCTTTGCTAACTGTAAATCCCGAAACACCAATATCGAATTTACTTCCAACAGATGGCAAAATCGCGTCAAATGGCGCGTGAACAATGCGAAGCTTTAATCCCATTAGTTTTGCTAGCGCTTTGTTTAAGTCTATTTCGTAGCCTACAACCGTTTTTCCATCTATAGCATAAAATCCTGCTGGCGCATATCCAACGTTAGTACCCATTACAAGCTCGCCACTTTCAACAAGCTTTTTTGGCAACATTGCAGCAATACTTTTATCTTTTTTAATACGATTAACGTCGTAACTGCGCGCTAAAAGAGGATCCGGCCCAACAGCATCGCTTGTTCCGCAGGCACTGGAAAATCCTAGTAAAGATAGCGACGTAAACGCAGCAACAAATCTTAGCCAACGAGATATACGAACGCCGTTCTTACTATGCGAGTTTGATTCGCATGAAGAACATGCATCACTCATACTAATCTCCGAATAAATTGGATGGAATATTCAAACAATGAACAACTTTACACTATGTTTGTTATTACACAAACACGCTAAACATTGCGCAAGATATTCTTTGCGTAAAATTGTTTGAATAATAGTGCTAATCGAAATAAAAAGGCTGCAGCAAACACCACAGCCATAAATTATTCATGATTTTACGCAAAATGCCTTAACTTTTACGTATTTACATTTATATGTTAAGCTTACAAAACGTTGTGCAGAAAATCCTTGAATCTTTCAGTTTGAGGATTATCAATAATCCCAGACGTTCCACATTCAACAACTTTTCCGCCATCCATAAACACAACCTGATCTGCAACTTCTCTAGCAAAACCAATCTCGTGAGTTACAACAATCATTGTCATTCCATCGTTTGCCAAGTCGCGCATAACATTAAGCACTTCTCCAACAAGCTCTGGGTCTAGCGCAGACGTAGGCTCGTCAAAAAGCATGATTTCTGGCTTCATAGCAAGCGCGCGAGCAATCGCAACGCGCTGCTGCTGTCCGCCAGAAAGTTGCGAAGGATAATGATCTACGCGATCCGCCATTCCAACGCGCTCAAGCTCTTTAACCGCTAAATCGTGAGCTGCAATTTTATCCATATGTAAAACGTGAACTGGAGCTTCCATAACGTTTTCAATAGCAGTCATATGCGGGAACAAGTTAAAACGCTGGAACACCATTCCAAGCTTTGCGCGCTGCGCTGCGATTTCTTTATCGTTTAACGCTTGCAAAGCTTCTTTTCCATTACGAACAACAGTTTTTACACCAATGCGCTCGCCGTAAATGGTGATTTTTCCAGATGTGATTGTTTCAAGCTGGTTCACTAATCGCAGCAAAGTTGACTTTCCACTTCCCGAAGGACCGAGTATAACTGTTACACTTCCTGGCTTTACAGTCATATCAATACCCTTAAGAACTTGCAAATTGCCAAAGCTCTTATGCAAATCGCTTATAACTACAGCTGGAACATCATCATTATGATTCTGATCTTGTACGCTTTGTACGTCTTGCTCTGTAACTGTTAGATTATTTGTCATTTTTCCTCAAATCTAATAAAAACTAATGGAATTTTACCATTTATAATGCACTTATTTATGCTTGCATTATGCAATCAATACGACTATGCGTTAAATCCAAGCATTGTTGCATTATTGCGACCATTTACAGCATCGCTAGCAGCTTTAATGGCTTTATCTCCACGCTTTGCAGCATTCGAGTTGATTTGCGTATTTTTTACAATGTCTTTTGCTTCGAATCCTTTGCCAAAATGCTTTTCCAACATAACCTGCAAAACCATCAAAACAGACGTAATCACCAAATACCAAACACTAGCAACAATAAGAAGCGGAATCGGCTTATAAATACGATTAGCAACAGCATTAGTAGCAAACTGAAGCTCCAAAGTAAAAGGAACAGCCAAAACCAAAGACGTAGTCTTAAGCATACCAATAGTCTCATTACCCAAAGGCGGAACAATAATACGCATAGCCTGAGGCAAAACAACCCTACGCATAGTCAAAGACCTACCCATACCCAAAGCCTGAGCAGCCTCAACCTGACCAGCATCCACAGCCTCCAAGCCAGCACGAACAATCTCCGACAAATACGCAGCCTCATTAAGAGACAAACCAACAACAGCAGCATTCAAAGAAGTCATAACAACATTAGAATCAATCGAGAAAAACTCAACAGACGTAAACGGAATACCCAAACTCAACTTAGGAACAAGAACCGCAAACATACCCCAAAAAACAAGCTGCGTATAAACAGGCGTACCACGGAAAAACCAAATAAAGAACCAGCTAACACCACGCAAAACAGGATTAACACTCTTACGCATCATAGCCAAACAAACAGCCAAAACAATCGCAATAACCATAGAAAGCAAAGTCAACAACAAAGTCCAACCAATACCAGCAAGAACATTATTGCTTATAAGATAAACTCCAACAACATCCCACTCAAATCGCGGATTTGTGACTATAGAATAAAGCAGCGAGCATGCGAGTATAGCTACGATTACGCCAGCTACGATTGGTCCAGGATTTTTGACTGGCAAAATACGCTCGTTCCCTTGCGAATTTTGTAAAGGCTTTTTAGTTAAACTGTTAAACATACTTTCTCCATAAAGGCTTTTGTTTGCAACATATGCAAATCACTAACTAGCAATCACTATAGATTAAATACAAAAATTGGCGTGCGATTTTACTTATGCAGTAACTGTAAACGCACGCCAACTTTAAGATCATACTTCTGGGTTTACTTGCGCTTCCTTAATGGCAACGTTTTCAACACCCCACTTCTTTAGAATGTCTTTGTAAACGCCATTCTTCATAAGCTTATCGATTGCGGCCTTAATAAGCTTTAGCATCTTAGCATCGCCCTTCTTAACGGCTGCACCCATTGGCTCCGCATCGTTGCTGCTTTCTAGAATCTCTAGCTTTCCATCGTTCTTTATTGCAGCATATCCAGCAACAGGAGTATCGGCATACATAACGTCTGCGCGGCCAGAGAGCAAAGCTGTAGTGGCATCTGTTTGATCCTTAAAGCTTAGGATTTCTAGCGGCTTATTGTTATTCGCCTTGCATTGCTTTTTGGCTTCTTCCATAATCGGCTCGCCAACAGTGCCAGTTTCTAATGTAACTTTTTTGCCGCAAAGATTCTTTGTATCTACTTTAGTTGGGTTTCCTTTACGAACTTCAAAAGATAAGCCAGCGTTTGCGTACGTTACAAAATCAACAGTTTTCATACGCTCAGCGTTTACTGTAAAGCCCGAGATTCCAACGTTATATTTGCTTCCGATTGCTGGAATAATGGAATCGAATTGAGCGTGCATAATCTTTGCTTTTAAGCCCATCAACTTTGCTAGCGCTTTAGAAAAGTCAATTTCGTAGCCGACTGGAGTTTTGCCATCTGCAGCGAAGAATTCTGCTGGAGCATAGCTCACATTTACGCCAACAGTTAGCTCGCCAGTTTTTGCAACGCTTTCTGGAACAAGCTTTGCAATCTCTTCGTCTTTTTGAACTTTGCTTACATCGTAGCTGCGTGCCACATCTGGGTCTGCTGCTTTAGAATCAGCAGGGCCGCAAGCGCATGTGCATCCAATCAATGCAAGAGTTGCAATTGCAGCAATTGGCTTAGCGAGCATAAAAATCTTATTTGACTTAAGCATTTTCTTCTCCTGTTCAATCCTTCAGTCTTAAAGAATAAATAACTTATAATTTACAGTGATATGCATGACTATACACGATATCGCTACTAAATTGCGATTATTAAAATACAAAAACTGAATATTCATAAATTGCCATACATGAATATGCTAAAAATCAGCAAAAAATAACGAATTACAAAATCAAAAAGCCGTATATTATTCGTAAAAATGAATAATATACGGCGTGTCGCTTATAGAACCACTACAAAGTTGTACGATTACACTAAGCGATGTAGAGATTCGAGATTTTTCGCACTGAATGAGATGAACCTCAGCATCTTTGATGGTGATTCATCGAATGAAGAAGAAAAATCGAGAATCTCGGTGATAAAAACCACGCAAAAGTCCTAGATATTCAGAAGGTTTGATGTATTTCTATACGAGCAATAAATAGCGCCATACTGAGGCCTTGGAATATTAACGTTCATAAGACCCCCGTAAAGGAGCGCGTCACTTGCGAGGAGAGAAATACTCAAACCTCGCGCAACTCCAAGCAAGGGAACCGCGCTACGCTCTAAGCGCTACGGCAGGTCATGTCGTTCGCGCGGTCTAAGCGCGCGAACGTCTTCGCCGCGCAGAAGCAGTGCTTCTGCTTTGAGCGGCTCAGCGCTCCGAATTACCTTTTCGCGCTACGCTCTAAGCGAAAAGGTAGGTCGGAGCGCAAATCACCTAGATTGCATATTCTTGTATCGCATAGCGCGCAATGCCTCGCGCTTATCTTGTTCTTCGCGCAGAGCTTGACGCTTATCGTACTCTTTTTTGCCTCGCGCCAAAGCAATCTCAACTTTAGCGTAGCTGCCCTTAAAATAAATTCTCAAAGGCACAATCGTATAACCTTTAGCTTCAATTTGCCTAGAAAGCTTAGCAATTTGAACAGCATGAAGAAGCAGCTTACGCTTGCGTTTTGGCGCATGATTATTCCACGTTCCATTTAAGTATTCAGGAATATTCGCGCCTTCTAGCCAAATCTCACCACGCCTATCAATATTTACAAACGCTTCAGCTAAAGAAGCTCGGCCTTCTCGCAAAGACTTAACTTCGGTTCCAGTAAGCGCAATACCTGCTTCGTAGCAATCTTCAATCGCATAGTCGTGATTAGCTTTTTTATTTCTTGCAACAGTTAAAGTACCATCTGAACCAGGTTTTTTATCCAAATCACACCAACCTAAATCGAATCATACCTAAATCAAATCATAAAAATTAAAAATTAATAGTGAACATACTCATAGCTGCCAGCATTGCTGATAGTCCTATAAGACGGGAAAGTTGCAAACCCAACGCCACCTTCGGATATAAGCACGGAGCCATCGGAATTTACGCGCTCAACAACAGCAACGTGACCATACGTAGGGTCGGATCCAGCAGCACCTCTAGAAAACACCATAACGGCACCAACGTGTGGAGTGCGATTTACAAGATAACCGAGTCGACGCCCAGAATTTGCCCAATCTGCGCCGTTTCCCATAAACGACCCAACAGGCAATCCAAGCTGCGACCTACGCAAATACGCCCAAAGCGTGCATTGGCGAGCAGGGTATGCAGAACCTCCAGCAGTATTACCAGTATTATGACCGTAGCAATTACCAGAACCAGCAGGGCAATTGCCAGGAACTGAGTAATTCATGCCACTTGCAGCACCATTAGAAAGAGGCAACGCAGGCAAATAAGGCGCACTCCAACCGCCACCGCGCATTTGTTGGCGATTAGCGTTTGGATTCATGCGAGCTGCAGCAGACGCAGCCAAAGCCCTAGCTTGAGCGTCGATTTGAGACTTTAACGCAACGATTTCTGTAGCCTCACGAGCTGCGCGAGATGTAAGACTGCTTTTTTGGCTTTCCAGCTGCTTTCTAAGAGCACTTCCCTGGTCTCTCAGATTTTGCAAAGAACGCTGCTTATCTATAGCAGCTTTTGCTGCAGCTTGCGCGCTTTGTGCCTGGTCTTGAGCTTTTTGCTTTAGTTTTTGAATCTCATCTTCTATAGCAGCCAAACGCTGACGCCTATTCATCGAGTTGCTCAAATTAACAGCAGCATCGTTAGCAGCATTCGCTTCACTACGAACAACAGCAGCTTCCGACTGAAGCTTTCCAACAAATTGCTCTGTAGTTGTTGAATTGGTTACCATAGCCATTACGTTAGAAGCGTTTGAACCGTGGAAACTTTTCCGCGCAAGCGCAGCCACAGCAGCCTTTGCGTCGTCAAAATCTTCGCCAGTTTTTTTAATCTTTTCTTCCAAATCGCGCTTATCTTTTTGAGCAGATTGCAAACGTTGATTTGTTGATTCAACAAGACTCATTGCTTGTTGCGCTTGATCTTGAGCCTGTTGAGCTGCTCGAATCTGGTTTGGAATTTGATGCTCGTTAAGATCATTAAGCTCTAAAATCTTATCTGCAAGCTGCTTACTAACTCCAGCCAATTGCTTTTTAAGAGCCGCATTACTTTGCACTTTTCTGTTGTAATCTTGCATTGTTACAGCATTCGCACGCAAAGGAGTATACGCAAGTAGAATAGTAAATGCAGAAAGCATAAGAACACCTAGCGCAATCACGCTAGTAACAACGCGTTTAGAATAGTAAAAATAGCATCCTTTGCTTTCAAACTTTCTACCCAACTTGCTTTCCTTTCAACCTTTACAAGCACTAATGCGAATTATACATTGAAAATCTTATTAATCGTAAGCGTTTCAAACCAATCTTAAGTTTTATATCACTTATATTTAGACGATTTATTTAAGACGATTTGCTTATAACAATTTATTTAAGACAATTTACGCTTGCAAATATCGTCTCAAAGCAAACGCAGAGGCGATTATTGAAAGCAAAACAGCTCCAATAACCAACACTGGAACAGTCATCCAAACAGTTGCTTGATTAACAAACGGCATCCAACGGACGTTTTGTGCGAGCCAATCCGTAATAAACACTTTAACAACAACACTTAGCGCGCAACCCGATAGCAAAGAGCCTATAAGAGAAGCAAACGCTCCCTCTAGAATAAACGGCATGCGAATTGTCCAATTAGAAGCGCCAACAAGTCGCATAATCTCCGTCTCTTGCTTTCTAGAAGCCGCAGACATGCGAATCGTAGTGCCTGTAAGCATAATCGCTACAACAACCATAACTGCAGCAAGCACAATAGTCACAGCTGTTGCGTGATTCAAAACACTAAACACGGGGTCAAAAATCTGCCTTTGGTCCACAACTTCTTCTACGCCTTCACGACCAGAAAGAACCTCGGAAACAACTTGATATTTTGTTGGATTTGTAAGCTTTAGTCGCAATGAATCTTGCATATCTGCAGCTGTTAAAGTGCGGCCTTGATATAAGCCATTAGGATATTGCTTAAGAAAAGTGTTCTTGTAAAACTCACTTCTGCTAACGTAAGTTATGTTTGAAACGTCTGAGCCAAGTTCTTGGTTAATAATGTTTTCTAACTTTACGATTTCGCTCTTTGTTGGAGCTTTTCCAGAAGCGCAAGATGCTGCCTGACTCGTGCCATCTGGGCAAAGCCACGCAACCACTTCTACTTTGTCGTACCAATCGCCCTTAGCTTTTGTGATTTGCGCTTGCATAAGAACAGATGCGCCTATAAACAAGAACGATATAAACGTAACGAGCATTACCGAAATAATCATAGAAACGTTTCTGCGTAAACTAATCCACGTTTCGGAGAATATGAATCGCAATCGCATTACTCGTCTCCTTCGTTCTTAAGATTTTCGCTATTATTGACTTCTGTTTTATTGACTTCTGTTTTATTGACTTCTGTTTTATTCGCTTCTGTTTTATTCGCTTCACTATCGCTAGCTTTATTATTAGAGCTTGTTTCATTCGACTCGTCAACGCTACTGACATCACCATTATCTTCTGACTTTTTTGCAGGAGGAGCAGGCGGAATCGAAAGCCCACGCCCCCAAGTCATAGTTGTTTCTAAAGGCTGAAAAACCTCGCCATATCTACCCGTTCTGCCAGAATGAACAGATTGCGCAAGACGAGCAATGCCATCGTTATTTTCGGACCCATTTTGCAAAGTTTGAGCAACAGCATCCATTGCCTTTTTTGCTTGAACTGCACGCTTTGCACGTTTAGACATAAAACGATAATTTTCTTGCGACTCGTCAAAACCATTTGCATTTATAGACGATTGACTATTAGCATTTGAGCTAGATTCTGCATTTGATTCGGCATTTGAACCGCCCTTAGAATCAGCAACAGCAGCACTAATGGAGTCTCCTTCTACAGCTTGCTGAGCTTTCGACTTTTGCTCAACATCTGCGTCTGGGAAGTAAAGCGCAGAATCGTAAGAACCTTCGCGCTCATCTCGCACAATATGACCAGAATGAAGCTCCACAACGCGCTTTCGCATAGAGTTAACAATTTCCTCATTGTGCGTAGCCATAACAATCGTAGTACCAGTGCGATTAATGGCGTCCAAAACTTCCATAATTCCAAGCGAAGTTGTAGGATCCAAGTTTCCAGTAGGCTCGTCTGCAAGAAGAATTTGCGGATGATTAACGTACGCGCGCGCAATGGCAACTCGCTGAGCCTCTCCACCCGAAAGCTCGTGCGGATAATTATTCTCCTTGCCAGTTAAACCAACTGTTTCCAAAACTCGCGGAACAAGCGACTTAATCGTAGAGCGGCTCGTGCCAATAACCTCTAGTGCAAAAGCCACATTTTGATACACAGTTTTATTATTAAGCAGCTTATAATCCTGAAAAATAAAGCCAAGTGACCTTCTATACTGCGGAACCTGGCGATTTACCAGTCGCCTCAAGTCGTTGCCAGCAACGTGAATCTCGCCTTTTGTGGCTTCTTCTTCTCGCAAAAGCAAACTCAAAAGCGTTGTCTTACCAGACCCAGAAGCGCCCACAAGAAACACAAAGTCGCCGCGATTAACGTCTAAAGAAATATCGTCCAAAGCGGGGCGTGTGCCCTTAGGATAAATCTTCGACACATGTTCTAGCGAAATCAGAGACATATCTGCATTTTCCTTTACGAACTATTGAACGATATTCTTTACTTTTTACTATCTTATAGATTGTTTTTGATTTTAGGCGCTTTACGCTAAGTCAAAACAACCTAGACGCAATTATCCGCGCTTTGCAGCAACTCGCTGCTCGTGCCTCCATCGAATGCCAGCTTCAATGAAACCGTCAATATCTCCGTCAAAAACAGCTTGAGTTTGCGAAGTTTCGTAGCCTGTGCGCAAATCCTTTACCATCTGGTATGGGTGAAGAACGTAGGAGCGCATCTGATCTCCCCAACTTGCCTTAATATCTCCAGCAAGCTCCTTCTTTTTAGCAGCTTCTTCTGCATGCTTTAACACAAGCAAGCGCGATTGCAAAACTGCCATTGCAGCGGCACGGTTCTGAATCTGGCTGCGCTCATCTTGCATAGAAACAACCAAACCAGTAGGCAAATGCGTAATGCGAACAGCAGAATACGTAGTATTTACGCCTTGTCCGCCAGGGCCAGACGCTTGGAAAGTATCTACACGAATGTCGGAATCTGGAATGTCAATATGATCCGTAGCTTCAACAAGTGGGATTACTTCCACTGCGCTAAAGCCAGTTTGACGCCTGCCTTGATTATCGAATGGAGATATACGAACCATTCTGTGAGTTCCGCCTTCTACAGAAAGACGACCATACGCGTATGGAGCATCCACCTGGAAAGTCGCAGATTTAATACCAGCTTCTTCCGCATAAGACGTGTCCATCATCTTAGTTTTGTAGCCATTTCGCTCTGCCCAGCGCAAGTACATTCTAAGAAGCATTTGCGCAAAATCAGCCGCATCTACGCCACCAGCGCCAGATCGAATAGTAACTACAGCTGCACGCGCGTCGTATTCTCCGTCAAGAAGAGTTTGCACTTCCATATCGTCAAGCTCGTGAGCAATAGCGCCAAGCTCCTCTTGAGCCTCGCTCATAGAATCGGCATCGCCTTCTTCTTGCCCAAGCTCAATCAAAGTTTTAGCATCTTCAATGCGCTGATCTACAGCTTGCAAACGCTTTAATTGAGACTGAGCTGCCGAAAGCTTACTAGTAACTTGCTGAGCGTGCTCAGAATCGTCCCAAAGTCCAGGCTGTGCAGCTTGCTTTTCTAAATCTGCAATCGTAGACTTAAGCGAATCAATATCTATTGCTTTAGAAATCGAAGAATACTTTGCTTCAACATCATTTAACGCTTGAGCAAAATCAAATTCCGCCATTTACTTAAAGTACCTCTTTATGTTTTATTATGTTCGTTTTACGCAATTACTATTTAACGCTATTTAACGCTTTACACAATTACTATTAAAAGTTTAGCGAACAGTCAAAATCTCTGGACCATTCTCTGTAATTGCAATCGTATGCTCACTATGAGCACCGCGCGAACCGTCAGCAGATCGAAGAGTCCAACCGTCTTTTGGATCTTGATAAATCTCGTCAGTAGTCTTTAAGAACCACGGCTCAATCGCAATAACCAAGCCTGGGCGAAGCTTGTAGCCGTGGTGAGCTGTGCCATCGTTAGGAACGTGCGGATCGCCATGCATAATATGGCCAACTCCGTGGCCGCCAAACTCAAGATTTACGCTGTAACCATACTCGTGAGCAACGCATCCAACAGCTGCAGAAATATCGCCAAGACGGTTGCCAGGCTGAGCCATGTTAATGCCAGCCTCGAGTGCTTCCTCCGTGCACTTAATCAAGCGCAAATCTTCTGGATCTGCATGCTTTCCAACAACAAAGCTAACAGCAGAATCTCCAACCCATCCGTCAACGTTAATCGCTAAGTCAAGCGTTAGCAAATCGCCGTCTTTAAGGTTGTAATCAAAAGGAACGCCATGAAGAACAGCATCGTTTACAGAAGTGCAAATGTAGTGCGCAAAAGGACCAGTTCCAAAATCAGGAGCGTAATCAACATAGCAAGAAGATGCACCTTTACGGCTCATAATGCGTTGGCGAACAAAGTCATCAATCTCAAGAAGATTTGTTCCAACTTTTGTCATTGCTTGTAAATCTTTAAGAATACTACCAACGAAGCGACCCGCAGGCTTCATAGCTTCAATCTCGGATGGAGTTTTAAGTTCAATCATGATTTAAGACTAACGCGCAGGCACGAAAATAGCACAAAATATGGCGAAAATACTAGCCAATGATGTCGCTTAATACTTGTAATCTAGGCACATGCCTAATAACAATGAAAATAATAATAACAATAATAAAGAATCGCAGAAGGAAATTTCTGCTGTAAATTTTGACCCAGCTTCCTTCTCTTCGGTTATTCGACCACAAGACGATTTATTCCGTTACGTAAACGGTCCTTGGATTGACACTTACACTCTTCCAGAAGACAAACCAATGTTTGGTGCTTTCTACAAGCTTGCAGAAGATGCAGAAACGCAAATTCGAGATATTTTAGAAAGCGAAGATTGCCCAGCCAAAAAGTCGCGAATCTTATACCACAACTATTTAGATACTGCATCTATTGAAAAAGCTGGAATTACGCCAATTAAGAGCGATTTAGACGCTGTTGATGCAGTCAGCAGCAAAGAAGACTTAGTTCGCACTATTGCTTCTCTTACTCCATACGGCGGTCCAAATGCAATGTTTGCTTTTGGCGTATGCGGAGACCCTAAAGACCCTAAGACGAATATTATGCACATTGAGCAGGCTGGATTGGGCTTGCCAGACGAAGCATACTATCGCGAAGATAATTACGCTCCGATTCGCGCTGAATACGTAAAAATGGTAGCAAAGTTGCTGCGATTAGCTGGTTACGGAGATGCCACTACTACAAGCGAGCAATCGGAACGTTTCTTGAAGGTTGAGACGCAAATCGCAAACAACCATTGGGATAATGTAGCAACACGCGATTCTCAAAAAACTTATAATCCTTACGATTATGAAGATTTGGCAAAAACGCTTGAAGCGTTAAATCTTGACGCCTTCTTAGATGCTGCTCAAAAAGCTTACGATAACTCGGAAGAAGCAAAGAATCAGCCAATAGATTTTCGCAAAGCTTTTAACAAAGTAGTAGTTCACGAGCCAAGCTTTATAGAAGGATTGAATAAGATTTGGCAAGAAGCGAACTTAGAAGATCTAAAGCTTTGGGCACGCGTGCACGTGATTTTGTGCTGGGCAAGCATGTTAAGCGAGGACTTTGCACAAGCGCGATTCGACTTCTACGGCAAGGTGCTTTCTGGCGCAACCAAGCCGCGCGACCGCTGGAAGCGCGCAATCGGAGTTGTTGACGATGCTTGCGGCGAAGAAGTTGGCCGCGAATACGTGCGCCTGCACTTCCCTGAGTCTTCTAAAAAGTACATGGAAGGCTTAGTTAGCAATCTTATTAACGCATACCGCGTATCTATTTCTAACAGCAGCTGGCTTGGCGAGGAGACTAAGGCAAAGGCTTTGGAAAAGCTTAGCAAGTTTGAGCCAAATATTGGTTACACAAATCATTGGATTGACTACTCTGCGCTAAATATTAAGGAAGACGCTGGCTTAATTGAGAATATGCGCGAAGTTTCTCGATTTGTGTTTGGTAGGTATACTGCAAAAGCTGGAGAACCTGTGGATCGCGAAGAGTGGCAGATGACTCCGCAAACCGTAAACGCTTACTACGATCCACTGCTTAACGTAATCGTGTTCCCAGCTGCGATTTTGCAACCTCCATTCTTTAGCCCAAGTGCTCCAGACGCAGCAAATTACGGTGCTATTGGTGCAGTAATTGGCCACGAAATCGGCCACGGTTTTGACGATCAAGGTTGCGAATACGATGGGGACGGCGTGCTTAACAATTGGTGGACTGAAGAAGACAAAACCAACTTCACTGAGCGCACTAAAGCGCTTATTGAGCAATACAATGCTTTTACTCCAACGCAGCTTATTGTTAAGTATTCTCACTTAAAGAGCAAAGAAGAGCGCAATGCAATGCCTCACGTAAATGGCGCTTTAACAATCGGCGAAAATATTGGCGATCTAAGCGGCGTAACTATTGCACTTAAAGCGTACGCTTTTGCTTTGCAAAAGAGCAATGGGCAAGAGATTGACGGAAGTGACGATGCGATTCGCGAAACTTTGCTTAACGCTCCTAAGGTAGATGGCTTCACTGCTTTGCAACGATTCTTCTTAAGCTACGCGCTTGTGTGGCGTTCAAAGTCTCGTAACGAGATTGCGGAGCAATACCTTCAAATCGACCCACACTCCCCTGCAGAGTGCCGCACTAACGGCATTGCGCGCAACGTTGACTTGTTCTACAATGCATTCGACGTTAAAGAAGGCGACGAGATGTGGCTCGACCCAAGCGAGCGCGTACACATTTGGTAAATCGCAACATTTTGTAAGTCGCAAATAATATAAACAAATAATATAAACAAAAAAGCCTGCAAACGTTTAATACGTAAGCAGGCTTTTTATATGATTCTTTTTATGTTTATGTGACTTGCTAATCAGACCAAATAATCAGACCAAATAATCAGACAAGCTAATCAAACTCACACGCCAAAGGCGTATGTCTTAACATCCGACAAGTTGCCGTTCTGATCATATGCCTCAAAATGAGTCCAATAGATACCTGGACGTGGGCTCCACAAAGCCCAAGGACCATCAAATCCTTCAACCCACTGCTTAGCGTTGTAATCGTAGATCTTAATCTTGGTAGAACCATTAGGATTATTAGTAGTTGCGCCAAGAAGAACACTATTACCCTGCCATGCAGCGTACGTTCCAGCAATAACAGTCTGACTTGGAACCGTGTAGTGGAAAGCAATTGTCTTCTCTAAAATAACTTTCTTGGTAGAAGGATCGCGTACTTCGCAATGCAACCAATAGTCGCCTGGCCTTGTAACCCAAGAAGCCCAGTTTCCAGTACTCCAATCAGCAATAGTTGCCCACTGCTGAGTACTCAAATTGTAAGAAAGCCAACGATACTCAAGAGTCTTATTGCTATATGCGTTTGCACCAACAGCAATGTCGTTGTCTCGAATAATCCAAGCAAAATCAAGATGAGGAGTGCTATCTAGCTTGCCGTCTTCATAGTCGGTATCTCCAACTTGAGTTGAAAATGTTAAAGCAGATACTCTGTGGTGAGGGCCGCCGGGAGCTTCGCCATAGCCGAAGGAAATGTTTTCTGGGTTCAAAATTTGATATAAGTGAGCGTTATAACCGTTTATCATGCCATTAGCTTGACGTAATTGGGATTCCTCTTCGTGTGCCCAATCATACATAGATTCTTTCGCATTTTCGCCCCAAGCAAGGTTCTCGCCCCAAGCCTTACGACCAGTGTAGTCTGGAGGATTTACGCCGTCTGCCGCCAAATGATCAATCTGTCCATGCTTAGCAGTTTCTGCTGCGCGACGATACGCATCTTCTTCGTTTGCGCGATCGTAGCGAATACCATCAATATATTGCTCTTTTGTAAGACCCTTAGAAGCAACATAATCTGCAAGAGGCATACCGTTCATGAGGGTAACGCCATCTTGATAATACTTTAAGCGCAAATTACGTATTTCG
Source organism: Gardnerella sialicivorans subsp. sialicivorans (assembly GCF_056746795.1). Classification (NCBI taxonomy): domain Bacteria; kingdom Bacillati; phylum Actinomycetota; class Actinomycetes; order Bifidobacteriales; family Bifidobacteriaceae; genus Gardnerella; species Gardnerella sialicivorans. Next base: position 80,783 of record NZ_JBWPXA010000002.1, on the reverse strand, counting down.
CCTAAAATGTAGCTTGCGAGTTTATCGTCCTTAATCTGCCAATTTGTATTAACATTAGCAACACTGTTGTTTGGTAAATCAACCAATGCGCTAGCAGATACTGCAGTAGATCCAATCATTGCCACGCAAGCAACAGCCGATGTTGCAACAGCTAGGCATTTCTTTACAGAAAACACATGCAACTTATTCCACATAAGTGTAGTCCTCTCTCGTATACGAACATAACTATCTCTTAGCAATTTTATGTTCAGCATTACAGTAAGTAGAAGTAAATAAAATCTAAGCTCACTCTATGCTAAACAAAACAAAAACCGCTCCTTTAAGTATACCAATCTACATATATTTTTTAGACTTTTAATCCGATACTCGCTTTTGCATATTTTGTCAAGACTTTTTAATCAATGTGAATAAAACATAGGCTTTAACCACATTTATAAAAATATATTGCGCAACTATTTTCCATAATTCATAGTTGATTCTACTGCGGCGAATTTGCCAAAAGCCACGATAATCAACACGGTTTTGCGCGATGAACTTCGAGACTTAAATTAGTCGCAGTCCAAACTCTTGAAAGGTTGAAAAATATGGCACAGCAACAAGCAACATTAACAATCAGCGGATACGTTGGAAGCGACCCTGTAAACTTTAGTCGAAATGAAAACGCGCCCGCATGCTCGCTAAGAATTGGAAGCACATCTTCTTACTATCATAACGAAGAAAAAGCGTGGAAGGAGCGCCCAACAACATGGATGACTGTAAAAGCGTACAAGTCTCTAGCGTCAAACGTGTTAAAAAGCGTGCATAAGGGAGATGCAATCGTAGTTTGCGGAAATTTAAATACGGAATCTTGGCACAAAGATGGAGAAGACCGATCGCGGGTGGTTCTAGAAGCAACGTCAATCGGACACGACCTAAATCGCGGAATCAGTGAATTTACTAAGACTTCGTACGCTAGAAACAGAAACGCTGCAAACACAGATTCTAAAAACAAAGACTATAGCGAAAATGGAGATAGTCAAAATCAAAACTTTGCAATGAAGAATCCAATGTCTTCTAAATCAAATTCTTCTAAATCACAGTCTTCTATTCAAGATAATTCTCAAGAAAATTCTCAAGAAGATGCAGAAATAAGTGATTTTGGAGGCCAATTAGATGAAGAACAATACAACGATATTGAAGGAGGCGCCAATGATTTTTAGAAAAGTCTAATAATATTAAACATTAGACTCAAACATAGTGTTGTTTAAAATTTTACTACTGTTATTCATAGCAATATTGCCGCTGAAAATAATGCGCACACATACAAAATGTGCAAAGCATTATATCAACGGCAATATTGTGTTAATCGTTCAATTGTTTAATCGCTGATTAGTTGTAATCGCTGATTAATTGTTACAAATTATTGCGATTACAATTGCTCGCGAACGCGCTCTACAATGCGGCTAGCAGCCTCATCCACTGGAACTGCTTCAACGTTTGAACCGTTACGATCACGGATTTCAATCGTGCCATTGTTCACAGTATCTCGGCCAGCAACAGCAATCAGCGGCACGCCAACAAGCTCCGCGTCCTTAAACTTTACGCCTGGAGAAACCTTTGGGCGGTCGTCAAAGATAACTTCGATTCCTTGCTTGCTAAGCTCTTCAACAACTTTCTCGGCAGCTTCGAAAGCAACTTGATCTTTGCCTGTTGCAACAACATGAACTTGAGCTGGAGCAATCGCCATAGGCCATGCAAGGCCAGCTTCATCGTGATGCGTTTCTGCAAGGCATGCAATCACGCGGCTAACGCCAATACCGTAGCAGCCCATCCAAACTGGCACAGCTTTGCCGTTTTCGTTAAGAACGCTTAAGCCCAAAGCCTTAGAATACTTTAAGCCAAGCTGGAACACCTGGCCAATTTCCACGCCGCGCTCAAAGCTCAATGGGCCAGAACCATCTGGGCTCATATCGCCATCGCGAACCTGGGCCGCCTCAACAACGCCGTCCGCTTCAAAATCGCGGCCGTAAACAGCATTGTAAATGTGCTTGCCTTCTTCATCAGCTCCTGTAATCCACGCACTGCCCTTTGCAACGTGAGCATCCATCAAGTATCGAACAGGGCAAGCAATCTTGCTACCATCTTTACGAGCTTGTGGGCCTAATACGCTAAAGCCAATATAGCCCTTAACAAACTCAGGATGAGACTTTAAGTCATCCTCAGTTGCTTCTTCGATTTCTGCAGGAGCAAATTGAGCTTCAAGACGCTTCATATCTACCTGGCGATCTCCTGGAACACCAATAGCTACGATTTCACGCCATGGCTCATCATGCTCGCCGCCAGCCGCATCTGCAGGATGCTTAACAGCAATAATCAAGTTCTTCAAAGTGTCGCTTGCTTGCCATTCGCGTCCATCTTTGCGCGGATGCAAATCGTTAGAAACTTTAACCAAAGCTTCAATCGTCTTAGCATCTGGAGTATCAAGAGCTTCTGCTGCAGGAGTTGCCGAACAGTCAACATCTTGCATTTCTGGAGTTGTCAAAGCCTCAACATTCCAAGCTTTTCCAGAAGGAGCAAGAGCAAAAGTATCTTCGCCAATTGCCATTGGAGCCAAGAATTCCTCGGAATCCGATCCGCCCATAGGGCCAGAAACAGCGTGAACAATCACGTATTTAATGCCCAAACGGTCGAAGATTCGAGCGTAAGCAGCACGCTCTTCAACATAAGCAGACTTCAAACCATCTTCGTCAATCGAGAACGAGTAAGCGTCTTGCATAATAAACTCGCGTCCGCGAATAAGGCCAGCGCGCGGACGGAATTCGTCACGATACTTAGTTTGAATCTGATACAAAGTAACTGGCAAATCCTTGTAAGAAGAATACATATCCTTAACAAGAAGCGTAAAGACTTCTTCGTGCGTTGGAGCAAGAAGGTAGTCAGCCTCATGGCGATCTTTAAGACGGAAGATGTTGTCTCCGTACTCTTCCCAACGGTTTGTAGCCTCGTATGGCTCGCGCGGAAGAAGCGCTGGGAAGTGAACTTCTTGCGCACCAATACCGTTGATTTCTTCGCGAATAATCGCTTGAACTTTGTTAAGTACTTTTAGACCAAGCGGCAACCACGTCCACACGCCTGGAGCAGATTTACGAATGTAGCCTGCACGCTGCATAAGTTTTGCGGAAGTCACGTCCGCATCTGCTGGATCTTCGCGCAGCGTACGAAGAAACAGTTTAGACATACGAAGTACATTAGAACCCATGCGTTCCAATCTATTTGCGCATGAGGACATAAACACTTGTTTACGCTGCTAAACAAACTCGCAATACGTAATTTTAAACTAAAACTCGTTATCGAAGGAAAATTCGTCATTATCTGCGTAATCGCTAGAGGCGAAAATATCAAACTCTTGCTGATCGGCAGAATCGCCATTTGCGCTATTCGCATTATTTGTAAACGCGCAAGCGCCATCGTTTGCAAGAATCTCACTAGCTCGTTTAGAAGCCTCACGCAAAGATCCATCTAGTAGCACAGCATCCGCACAAACACTAAACGCGCGGTCATTAATACCCTCTAAATAAAGCCCACTCAAATTTTCCACTCTAGAAAGCGCAACGTAGCCCATTCCAGGCGCAAAAGTACGGCGCAAATCCATAACAGCACTATCAAGCGTCATACCTTGCGACTTATGAATCGTAATCCCCCACGCACATCTAAGTGGCACTTGATTTACGCTAGCAAGAACTGTTTCACCATCCGTCATCTCCCACGCAGCAGGCTTAAGAGTAACAATATTGCCGTTTTCAAACTCAACAATCGGCCAGCCACCTTTGGATTCAGGCACAAATCGCAATACGCGCCCAACAGAGCCGTTCACATATTGCTTATCTTGGTCGTTTCGCAAAGCCATTACAGCCGCGCCAGCCTTTAGTACAAGACGCTCAGGCGCAAGCATGTTCTTTTTTAAGCGATCCACAAGATTTTTAGGCCCAGCTTCCGTTGCTACAAATTCGTGAGGCTCAGCATCAATCGCAGCAAGTTGCACATTATTTAAGCCATCTGCTTGCGAGTTTGTTGGAAAAAGATGAACCGAAACTTCACTATCTTGAGGGTATTCGCCAAGGCGACTAGCAAGAACTTGCTTATCTTCATCACTCACGCGCCCACAGCGAATATCCGTTAAAACACTAAGAAGCTTGCCATCATCTTGCCTGTGTTGCTCCGTTAAATAGCACACAACAGGCTTTAGAGAATCCCACGCAAAAGATTGCGTAATATAGCCTTCGGGATTTTTGCCAGCAGCAGCATACTTTTCTCGCGACGCAATAAACTCGGGGCTTGGCTCAAATACATCGCGATTTCGCATAGACGTGCTAACAGGCGGCAGCTGGAAGAAGTCGCCAGAAACCACCACTTGAAGTCCGCCAAATGGAGCAGGATTTTTGCGCACTTTACGGCATACTTCGTCAACCATGTCGAAAAGCCAAGCGTGAATCATGGAAACTTCGTCCAACACAAGCACGTCTGTGGCTTTTATGCGCTTTCCTCGCCGAGCTCTAATGGTTTTAAGAAGCGAATCGGTAAGCGCGTTTGCAACGCCTGTTCCACTCCACGAGTGAATGGTTTGGCCGTTCAAATGCGTTGCTGCAATGCCCGTTGAAGCCGTTACCGCAACGCTTAAACCGTTTTCGCGCATTGAGCGCACAGCACGATTTAAAACATACGTTTTTCCAGACCCAGGAGCGCCTGTTAAGAACACGCTTGCGCCTGCGTTTATTATTTCTAACGCTTCCGATTGCTTCATTGGCAGCACCTTTTATTTGCGCTATTTGCGCTATTGAGTTTAATGCGCTTAATGCGCTTAATAATCGCGCTTTTCTGCGGAATTTACGTCTTCTAGAGCTTCGCCTCGGCGCTCGTAATCGCGAAGCAAACTCGTGCTTTCAACGTGTTGTGCGCCCGCTTTTGCTTGGGCTTCGCTTGGACCTGGAGCTGGAACGAACATCATATCGCGGTAGTAGCGCAACTCGTCAATCGACTCAATAATATCCGCGAGCGCACGATGGCCTCCGTGTTTTGCTGGCTTATTGCGGTAAACATCTGGGTAAAGTCTGCGAGAAATCTCCTTCAACGTGCTTACGTCGATTACGCGGTAATGCAAATTTGCCATTAAATCTGGCATGTAGCGGTCGAGGAACTTTTTATCGGATCCAACAGAATTTCCAGCAAGATGTGCTTTTCCGCGCTCTGGCAAAAAGCGCTTTACGTACTCAACAACCTGCTTTTGTGCTTCTTCTAGAGGCAAACCGTTTTTATTCCACTCGTCAACAAGACCGGAAGACGTGTGCATATTGCGCACAAAATCGTTCATATTAGCCACAGCAGCATCGCTTGGCTTAATCACTAAATCAATGCCATCGTCTAGAACTTTCAAATTAAAGTCAGTTGGAACTACAGACACTTCGCATAATTCGTCGTGGAAAATATCGAGACCCGTCATCTCGCAATCAATCCAAATTAAACGCGATTCTTCCGGCGTAAACGTAAGATCTTCCTTAGCTTCTGCCATTTTCGTTCCTTTCCTAATATTTTTTTGAACCCACAAGCCTACATCTTCCCAGCGACGACTATGAGCTGAGACGAGCGAAATATTGATTTAAGCATCTAATAAATCCTGCATAAGTTTATCTGTGTTATTAAATGATTTTCCCTCATGATCTTCAGCTTGACTACGAGCTTCATCAGAAAAATCAACAGGTTCAGAGACTTTGCCAATCTTAAAATTGCGGATTGCTTCATCCATACTTTTAATAGTTTTAGAAGAGATACTCTTAGGAATAGTAAGCTCACGAGGTTCTAATAAAATACAACCGTTATCACATTCTTTAACATTGTAATAAGGGTATTTAGCTCCGCGCAGAGTTACACGCTTTTTACTATCAAGACGAACGTCATAATCTTTCACTACTTCCACAAAACACCTCATTTTTAGTGGGATATCCCACTAACTATACAATAATTTTATACGAATTGTCAAAACAAAAAACGACGAAAAGTTAGAAAGTAGCAAATAAGACTTAGCTAACTCTTCGCCGTTTAATGCAAAATTACTTGCGATTTATACGCAATTTATACGCGCAACTTACACAACTTACGCAACTTGCGATTTAGTTGTGGAAACCGCTGTAGTTTGGCGCTTCTGCAGTCATCACAATATCGTGAGGATGCGATTCTCTAAGGCCTGCATCCGTAATGCGAATAAAGCGACCGCGCTCCTGAAGCTCCTTAATATTGTGAGCACCAACGTAGAACATAGACTGATGCAAACCGCCAAGCAACTGGTAAAGCACAGCGTTAAGTGGTCCGCGGTATGGAACTTCGCCTTCCACGCCTTCTGGAACCACCTTATCGGAGCTAGTAACGTCTGCCTGGAAGTAGCGATCCTTGGAATAAGACTTCTTACCGCGAGGAGCCATTGCGCCAAGCGATCCCATTCCGCGGTAAAGCTTGTATTGCTTTCCGTGAAGCAAAACCTTCTCTCCAGGAGCTTCCTCGCAACCAGCCAAAGTGCCGCCGAGCATAACGGTATTTGCGCCTGCAACCAAAGCCTTAGCAATATCTCCAGAATAGTGAATACCACCATCCGCAATGCATGGAATTCCAGCAGCCTTGCAAGCTTGAGCCGCGTCATAAACAGCAGTAAGCTGAGGCACACCAACGCCAGCAACAACGCGCGTAGTGCAAATAGAGCCTGGACCAACGCCAACCTTTACAGCGTCAACACCAGCGTCAATCATAGCCTGAGCGCCTTGGCGAGTAGCAATATTTCCGCCAATAATTTGCACGCCGTTAAAAGCCTTGTCTGCCTTAATTCGGCGAATCATATCTAGCGCCAAACGAGCCTCGCCGTTTGCGGTATCAACCACAAGTACGTCAACTCCGGCTTCCATAAGCGCGCACGCACGCTGCCAAGCATCTCCAAGGAAACCAATGCCAGCAGCAACGCGCAAACGACCCTGATCGTCTTTAGTGGCGTCTGGGTACTGCTCAGTCTTAACAAAGTCCTTAACAGTAATCAAACCTGTAAGTTTGCCTTCATCATCAACCAGCGGCAACTTTTCAACTTTGTTTTCCGCAAGCAAGCGATGCGCATCTTCTTTAGAAATATTAGATGGACCAGTTACAAGGTTTTCGCGAGTCATAACGTCTTTAACTTTCAAGCGATCGTAATCCTCGGAAGCAATAAAACGCATATCGCGATTGGTAATAATACCAACCAAACGATTTTCGCCATCTACTACTGGCAAGCCCGAAATATGGAAGCGCCCGCACAATTTATCTAAATCGGCGAGCGTTGCATCTGGGTGAACAGTGAGAGGGTCAGTAATCATACCAGACTCACTGCGCTTAACAATATCTACTTGCGCAGCTTGATCATCAATAGAAAGATTGCGGTGAAGTACGCCAATTCCGCCATTTCTAGCCATTGCAATAGCCATATCCGACTCGGTTACTGTGTCCATTGCTGCAGAAATTGCAGGCACTTTCATAGTGATTTCGCGAGTGAGATGAGTAGTTGTATCCACTTCGGATGGAATTACATCAGTTTCGTTTGGAAGCAGAAGCACATCGTCATATGCGAGGCCGAGCTTTTCAAAAATTGGTGGAAGAGGAGTATATGCAGATTGCATGTTCATATCAGTTGTAACCATAGGGTCACTATACGTTTTTGCTATGACGTTTGCAAAAGCCGCGTTTCATACACAATATTTAGTGGCCATTTTGCGCCGAAGTCACTACAATGCGATTAAACACAATAGAACAAAATTAGACGCGATCAACAGAGATTAACCGCACGTGACTAATCGCAACTAACTTCGATTAGTCACCTCTCTCTTTTCACGAATTTCGCAACTCTGGCAACCGTCTGCGCAAATATGGCATCATTGTAAGAATTGTAAGCAACGCCGCCGCAATAATCATGCCAACAAGCACGTAAACTGCTTTAAAGAACAGAATCATTATTGAGCCGAAAGATATAAGCGCCGCCCATCCCCACAGAATAAGCACCGCTCCTTGCACAGAGTGCCCAATGCGCAACATGCGATGATGCAAATGCATGCGGTCTGGATGCATTGGCGACTGCCCTTTTGCAAGCCTTCTGCATATTGCTAAACACATGTCTAAAACTGGCAAAAACAACACTAAAATCGGAAGCAAAATCGGCATAAATACTGGCAAATAGATACTTGTGTGTACTGCAGATGGGTCTAAGTGACCTGTCATGATAATAGACGCGCAAGTTATTAAATATCCGATTAGCATGGATCCAGAATCGCCCATAAAAAGCTTTGCTGGATGCCAATTGTGCAAAATAAAGCCTAAGCACATTCCAACCATTGCAACGTCTATAAGAGTTGCCATTGAAGCGTAGCTTGGAGACGTGCGCGCAAGAATATAAGAGTATGTTGCAAATGCGATTCCGCCAATTGCCACAATTCCAGAAGCAAGCCCATCAAGTCCGTCTACAAAGTTGACTGCATTAATTGAAGCCACGATTAATATTGCGGTTATTGCGATTGAAAGACTTGGAGAGGCTGTAACTAGAGAGCCGAGCGGCAACGCTACGATTTGCAATCCGCCCCACGCTACAAAAACAGCTATTAGCAATTGGCCTGCAAGTTTTAGCATCCAATCTAAATCCCAAATATCATCGCAAACACCCAAAAGGCATATTAGTACAGCTCCAGCCAAAACCACCCACGGCTGGTGCGTTCCTGCAAAAAGACCCGAAATAAAAGGCATGGAGCTTGCAAATGCCATCGACACAGCAAAGCCGAATAGCATTCCAACTCCCCCCATACGAGGCGTAGGTATTGTGTGCACATCGCGAGCGCGCACTTTTCCAACAGCTCCTATGCGAATCGCAAGATGACGTATAAGCGGCATTATTAGCCACGTTGCGCCTCCTGCGATTGCTGCTATAAACAGGTATACCCTCATTTCTTGCGACTTTCTGCTCTTATCTGTTCTTCACTTATTACACCTTCGCGCAAAATCACAATTCCGTCTTTTTCTCTTGAATCAGCGCCAACTACCGTGCTTGCTACGTGCGAGCGCGTTGGGCCAGCGTTTAAGTACAGTGGGATTTCGTTTCCAAAAGCCGCAAACGCTTCTTCTACGCTGTCTGCACTCTCGTTTCCGCTGCGATTCGCGCTAGATGCCGCCAATGGACCCGTAACGCGCAAAATTTTCATTAGTTCTGGGCAATCTGGAACGCGCACACCTTGCGTTGCTTGACCTTGCTCACTGCTCTCATCTGCTTTACAAAGCGTAGCAAGCCTTGTAGCTACCGAATCCTTTTTTGCGCGCGCGATTGGCGAATATCCACCTGGCAGGAATTTTTCCGCAAGCACGTCTAGCGGGCTTGGCAAGTAAAGACCGAGTTTTTCTAAGTCACTTACACTACTCATAAGTATTTGCAAGGCTTTTGTGCGAGGCCTGCGTTTTAGCTGGTAGATTTTCGCTACTGCCGCCTCGTTAAATGGGTCGCACGCCACTCCGTAAACTGTGTCTGTTGGCACTACGATTACGCCGCCTGCGTTAATTATTTGCGCTGCAAGTTGCAATGATTCTTCGTTAATTGTGCAAATTTTACTCATTTTTAGCCCCTTTTTTGCATACTACAAATCTTGCTCTGTTTGTTAAGTCGTTTTTGACTTTTGCACTGCTAAATCCTATGTTTTTTGCATAATCTGCAAGCGCTTTTCCTTGCGTAATATCGTGTTCCATAATCATTATTCCACCCATACGCAAATATGCAAAACTCGCTTTTACAATTTTTTGCGGTATTAGCAGTCCGTCTTTAGATCCCCCGTATAGCGCCATTTTTGGGTCGTAGTCGCGAGCTTCAATCTGCTCGACTGGTTTATTTTCTGGCACGTATGGTGGGTTTGTGATTACTATGTCTACTTTCTCTTTAATCGCAGCTGCTTCTGTAAGATTAGCGTTTGTAGCATCGCCTAATATTGCGTGATATCTGTTTGAAATATCATATTTTTCCGCGATTTTGCGATAGTTTTTTTGCAAATATTCAAAAGCTTCAGGCGACTTTTCCACAGCCCACACTTGCGCGTTTGCAACTTCGCTTGCTACCGATAATCCAATCGCTCCCGACCCTGCGCACAAGTCTAAAACAATAGGATTTTTTAGATTATTTGCGCGAATCCAATCTATTCCCTCTTGAACTACCACTTCTGTCTCGGGCCGCGGCACAAAAACGCCTTGCCCAACTATTAGGTCTATGTAGCGAAAAGTGGCAAATCCAATAATGTGTTGCAATGGCTCGCGCGAAGCACGTCTAGATATAAAATCGCTATATTTGCTAGCATAATCAGGCAAAAAATCCCTAAAATCACCAAGTATTAGCGCTTTGTTTAAGTCTGCTAAGCTTACGCCACAAGCGTGAGCCAGCAGTAAACGTGCGTCGTATTCCGCCGACTCTACACCTGCATCTTCAAGTTTTTCGGCAGATGCGCGCAAAATGTGCAAAATTTCTTGCATTTTACAAGCCACGTGGTGATTTTACTTAGAGTACTTAGCTTACTTGGCTAACTTAACTTACTTGGCTTAATTGGCTTTAGCTAAACGATCGGCTTCATCTGCCTGAATATCGCTGTCTATAACCGCTTGCAAATCGCCATTAAGCACCTGGTCAAGATTGTATGCCTTGTAGTTTGTGCGATGATCCACAATACGATTTTCTGGGAAGTTGTATGTGCGGATTCGCTCGGAGCGATCCAACGAGCGCACCTGCGAGTGGCGCATATCCGCCGCCTCCGCAGCCTCCTGCTCGTGCTTCATAGCAAGCAAACGCGACTTTAGCACGCGCAAAGCTGCAGCACGGTTTTGAATCTGCGACTTTTCGTCTTGCATGCTAACCACAATTCCAGTTGGAATATGCGTCATTCGAACCGCGGAATACGTAGTGTTCACGGACTGTCCGCCAGGGCCAGAGCTCATGAAAATATCGATTTTCAGATCTTTTGGATCGATTTCGATTTCGTCATCGTCTTCGTCTGCTTCTGGGAACACGATTACGCCAGCCGCGGAAGTTTGAATACGCCCTTGCGATTCAGTTACTGGGATTCGCTGCACGCGATGCACGCCGCCCTCGTACTTCATACTTGCCCACACGCCGTCTTCTGGAGCAGGCGTGCCTTTTGCGCGAATCGCAAGCTGCACGTCTTTTACGCCGCCAAGCTCCGTCGCATTTTCGCTTTGGATTACAGTAGTCCAACCGCGCTTTTCCGCGTAACGCATATACATACGCAATAAATCGCCAGCAAACAGAGCCGCTTCTTCGCCGCCCGTACCAGCTTTGATTTCCATAATCATGTCTCGCGCATCGTCTGGATCCCTAGGAATCAGCGCTGTGCGAAGCTTTTCTTTTGCTGCTGGAATCTGCTCTTCTAAATGTTTTGCTTCTTTTGCTAAGTCTTCGTCTTCGCTTGCCATCTCGCTAGCTACTTCGTAGTCTTCGCAAAGCTGCTTGTAATTTAAGTACGCGCTTACAATCGACCCGAGTTCTGCGTGTCTACGACCGAGCTTGCGGATTGCGTCTGGATTAGACGCTACTTCTGGCTGCCCCATACGATTTTCAATATCGCGGTATTCATTTAGAGCTGTAACCGCTGCTGGGAATTGCTCATCTACTGACTCGGCCATTTTGTTCCTTTGTAGTCGCGCATAACGCGGATTTTAGATCGAAAAATTAAATATTAAGTTAGGTATTAAGTTAAGTATTAAGTATTAAATAAGACACATGAACACATGCACGTCTAGCACATAAAACGCCAGCCCCGATTCCGCTGATTACACGAAAGCAGGGCTGGCGATTAAAAAGCTATTTAGTCTTCTTACCGTAGCGCTTCTCGAAGCGAGCCACGCGGCCGCCGGTATCGAGAATCTTCTGCTTGCCGGTATAGAATGGGTGGCACTTTGAGCACACGTCAACCGTCATATGATCACCATTAGCGGTGGAACGAGTTACGAAAGTGTCTCCGCAGGAGCAGGTAACCTGCACTGCGTGATAGTCGGGATGAATACCCTGCTTCATAATGTCTCCTATGGAATTCGGGCGACCCGGGTCGCAAAGCCCCAATAGCTAAGCGTGAACCGGAACCTTCGCTATTCTAGTCACTACCCTCGACTCGCTTAGTCATTCTTACCATCTTCGCGCTTTCGCCTATGCTTAGCAGCGAATCCGGCAAAACCAACAGATGCTAACAAGCTTGCGATTAACGCAGATTGCGAAGCATCAACACCCGTTTGAGGAAGCAAATCGCCCTTAACTCCCGTCTTTTGCTTATCTTGCAAAGGCACAACAGGAACAGGCTCGGGCTCATACGCTGGAACAACATAATCCGAAGGAACCGTTGAATAATCAGGCTCAGACGTTGGCACTGGTGTCGTGTCAGGCGTTGGATCAGGCTTTTCCGAATCCACTACATCAATATACACAACAATCTCCGCACTACGCCCATACTGGTCAACAGTTGTAAACGTTAGCTCAACCTTTGGCTTGCCATCCACAATCTTAGGTGTGCCAGAAATCTTGCAAGTAGTACCATTGCAAGAAGGAAGAAGACCATTAGAGCCAAGACTATTAGTAGTCAACGCATTAATAGGACTATTAACACCACCTACACTAACAGTCTTATTCCCACTAGAATTCTCCGTTAAGTTTACAAGCGTAAACGTTGCAGGAATACCCAAAACCGCAGAACTTCTAAACTCAAACCTCATAGGCTTCATAAGCTCAAAGTTTGCAGTAATAGTGATTTCTTTCTTTGGCTCAACGGCAGGAATAGCATACAAATCCACACCAGCATCAGCAAAGAGCTTCTTCAAATCTTGCAAAGTTGAATTACGATCTTTAAGAATTTTCATTGCAAGTTCTGGCTTATCTGCTTCATAAGCAATCTTAGCAAGCAATTCTCGCTGTTCATCACTGACATTACTCTTATTCGTTTCCTCATAATCAGCAAATGTCAAGTCTATTCCAGCTTCTCGCATCAAATTCTTCAAAGCTTCTATTGAAGAACGCTTTGAATTAGAAATTTGCTCAGCAATCAATGTCTTTCCAGCTTCTTTAGCAAGTTTTACAAGCAAAGCTTTTTCACGAGCATTCTCAACGATTTCATCAACATCAATGCCTTTTTCTGTAAACATATTCTTAATATTTTGCAATGAATCGTTAGACTTACGAATATCAGAAGCTAGACCAGTGTTATCATTACTTTCTGCAATCTTAGCTAATTCTTCGCGCTTAGCATTGTAGACTTGCTCCGCGCGACTCTTTCGCGCTTCGTTAAGCAGATTTTGCAAAGCAGCAAGCGTAGACTTACGCGAACCACTAATCTGCTTTGCAACATAGTGCATTCCGTCAATCTTAGCCAAACGAGCCAAAGCTTCGCGCTCTTCTTCTGTAGCATAATGATTGTCTGTAACATCAATCTTATTAACAGTCCAATCCTTAAACACGTAGCCATTATCTGCAAGCACGTCTGGAACTGGCATTTGGAAACCATTAGCGCCATTTCGAACCCAATATACTGAAACTATATCGTTTCCAGCATTATCAAGAGGCGATTTTTGCAAACTTCCGCCCTTACCAGCTACATACGTCACCTTTGTGTAGTTCTTTTCTATGAACTTAGCTGCAGCAGTGCCTTCAGCTGGCAAATCGTTATCTGCAATCACATTCGGCAAAACATGCACACGAACTTGAACCTTAGTAGTAATAGTCTTCTGCTCACCAGTCGAATCAATTTCGTCTGTAGGTCGCGTAACGTCTACAGTTACTGTGGCAGTTCCAGGATTATATACGTAAGTATTATAGTCTTTAACAGCTCGCGTATTATCAGTATCTTCTGGCTTTTCACCTTGACCATCAACGTGATTAATAGAAACGTTAACATTAGGGTCAGTGTTATGTACAAGCTTATTAAGGTTTGGAATCGCATCTCCAACGCCAATAACCGTTTCTGGAATCTTTATATCCGAAATACCAGTTTGCTCAGCAACAAGAATTCGTGGAGTTTCAATATCCCACGCGTGCTTCCGATAAATATTGGACTCATTACCTTTAGCATCATGCATACGCCACTTTACGAAGCCAGAAAGTAGCTTACCAGTGTCGCTTGCAACTTTTTGAGAGAACTTAATGTTGTCTTTAATATCTTTGCCGTGACGAATATATAGAAGTTTTGGCTTATAGTCGCCATTGCTCCATCGGTGACCAATTTTTGGAAGGAATATGGTAGCAACATATCCATCTGGAATCTTGTCGTCTTTAGAAGCGTCGATGACGTTTGGAACGAGCTTGTAACGCGCTACAAAAGTAGTGTTTTCGTTAAACTTCATACCAGCAATTTCAGAGCTAGAATATAGCTTACTTTCTAGTGGAGTCTGTACGGTAGTAGGTGTTGGAACTGTAGCAGCAAACAGCGTCATAACAGGGACTACTGATGCAGCAGTATTTGTACCATCCGCTGTATTTGGCGTGTTAGCCAAATTTGCTACAGGTAAATCACTTTGCTGCTTCTCCCAGCCTTTGAACTCGTAATGGTATCCTTGCGCATCGTAATCCTTGCCAATAACCTGCGGTGCACGAACGCCACTAGCAGATTGCTTATACGCGTAGTACAAATCGCGCGAACCTGCAGCAAATTTACCCTTGCCATCTGGTGACTTATTATCATTCTGAGCGTTTATAAAGTTGACTGAAACATACTTAGTCTTATCAAAAACTAGTTTGTGTTCAGCATTAGCACCAGCTTGCGTATCAGTCTGTTTGCTATCCTTCTTCGATATGCTTTCTGGGTACATCAACTGATAAATCACCTTTAAGCGAGCAACGCGCTTATACTTTTTAGGTTCCTCACCATCCTTATAATTTACTGTAATCTTTAGCGGCACAGTGTACAAAGAAGGCTTAGAAAGCATCTTATTCTCAAAGACTTCTGGCTTCTTACCTTTCGGCAAATCGTATTCGATTGTTACATCCTTTATATCGCCCTTAGTTTCTGCCTCTTTCTTCAAATCATCAAGATTTGTCAAATACTCGTCTAACTTTGGAAGCGTGTCACGCTTATCTTGCACAGCTACCAAGTAATCAGTACGCACATCTGGCTCTGTCCAAGGAGTTTGATCTGCCACAAACTCTTGGAATGGCTCGTTGACTTTCCACTTGCCATCAGATTTAGCAACATTTGGAATGGTGTCAACCCTAATACCATCGTTAAGCATGCTGCTTCGAGACCAAGTTCCCTTAGCACCAGTTAGCTGCTTATTAAGCCAAGCTAATGCGCCACTTCCTTTTTTTGTAATCTTTTCAAGATCAGTACCCTTCTTTACGTAGAACACTTTAGGACCGCTTGTGCCATCCTTCCACAATCGCCCTGCAGCAGGCTTGAAGATTGCAACTACAGCATCCTTAGGAACTTCACCGCCATCAGACGAACTGGAGAAGTAGTCGATTTGCTTATAAACAGCGTGGTAAGTTACACTGTTTTGCGTATTCACATCCGCGTAGCGGTCGCTTGATTTTATGACAATCTTCTGTTCTGGCTTTGGCTGTTTAGCAGTCGGCTTTACAAGCTTAGTCGCCCAACCCTTGAACACAAAGTGGTAATTATCTTTACTGTGATCCTTACCAAAAGCTTGCGGAACGCGAACAGAAATATCCTTCTTACCCTTATACACGTATGCAACAAGCGAAGGATTACTCGCGCTAGTCTCACCGTCATGGCCAAGAATTCTACCCTGCGTTGAATCACCAGTAAAAGTGACTTTAACATATTCGTTATTATCTACATGACTCTTGCCGTAATCACTTTGACTAAACTTATCCCAATCGCTTGCGTACACCAAATCTGGTAGCACACGGTACAGCACTTCAGTTTCAGCAGTGTTGCCGTTAAGCGCTACTTGCACTTTAATCTTATGCAAGCCTGGAGTGTTATCGAACTTTTCGCTACCAACAAATGAGAATTTTACATCACTTGGATAATCACCAGAATTCTTTATAAGATCCTTAGCTGAATTCTCATCCAGGGTCAAAGTATCTGTTGGCTTCAAAACCTTAGTATCGATTGCAACAGGCGCTTTAAGCTTAAAGTTAGCAGTGTAAACAACCTTCGGATTAGGTTGAGATTCAGAAAGAATTGGCAGACGGTTAAAACCATCGATTTTCGTTTGCCCACCCTGTCCATTATCTATATAAATCTTCGACGTCCAGCCTACAAACTCATAGCCATTCGAAGGTATTGGGTCTTGAGGCAAAGGCATTTGGTAGGCCTTCGTACCGCCAATAACGTCGTAGACTAAACCACCATTTCCAGCAGTGTGGCCATTGCAGTCAACAACGCTACCCATAGTCGACTGACCATCAGCCACTTTGAATACGTAGCGCGTATAGCGATCTGGGCGAGCTTGAGTATCGTCCTTGCGCTTAAGCACGCGAACGTCGTCATATTTGAAGGTGATTTCAGGAAGCGTAGTAGCATCCTGCTTGCCATCTTTGTCAGTTGTATACGCAAAACTCTGCTGCGTATTCTCTGGCATAAAGCCTTCAATCGGCTTGTAGAACGCTACATCGTACTTTCGATTTACAGAGCTAACTTCGCTTTCTGGAAGAAGTTCCTTGCCGTTTTGATCAACATACTTTACCTTATATTTGCGCGTATTGTACGTTTGGTAAATAAACTCGCCAGTATTCTCATTCTCATTACTCGATGCTTCAAAGCTCGTGAAATGCTTATCTGGGAAGTGCGTTTCGTCGCTGTAGACTGCTTCCGCATTGTAGCGCAAATGCTCGCGCAAGCCGGAAACCGTTTGAGTAGAAATGTGATCTACCATCGCAGCTTTGGCTGATTCGGAAAGACCATCTTTCTTATAATCAGCAATCGTGTACCCTGGCTTTAAGAATATGTGCTTAAAAGTGCCATTGTAGCGAGTATCTTTAACCCACACAGCTCTAAGCGTTATATCTTCTACTACTTTGTTGCCAAAAGCGTACGGAGTATTAGCAGGTAATACCTCATTGCCTTTTTTAGCAAGCTCCCAGCCGTAGAAGTCGTAGCCCTTGCGCGTTGGTACCTTAAGTTGCTGCCCAACAACTTTAGTGCGGTGCTCAACTGTAAACTGTTCTGTTACATCACTATCTGTAATTACGTTTCCTTTATCGTCAAATCTCGGCATATCGTAATCAATCGTTACAGTGTGCTTAACACCTTTTGGCGCACCCCACGCAGCGTAAAGCTTAATGCCGTTAACTGGCATTGTAATATCTTTAACTTCGCCTTTATCTTTGCTCTCAGCTTCGCTGGCGCCTTCAGTATCTTCACTATTGTCATTTATCTCACCATTTATAAGATGAATACCAGCTTGATCAACAGCCCAACCCTTAAACACATAGTCTTTTGGCAAATCATCAGGGCGAACGATGGAGTAAGTCTTGTTATTAAGCGTGAAAGTGTACTTGCCGTCGAACTGCTTAGATGTAACACCAAGATTGTCTTTAACTACAGAAGCATCGTAAGACGTATCGTTTCCGTATAGCTCTTTGTCTTCGCCCGTCAAATCTTTTTTGCCGCGCTTAGTCAAGCTATACTCAAACGGCAGACTATCTTTAGCAGAGCCATTGCCGTCCTTTATAGCATTGCCGTCCGCATTATAAAACTGCACATCGTACGACTTGCGGTTGTACCTAAATTCAAGTGGTTTGTTAGTATCAAATTCAGTTGCATCACCAGAATAATCTTCTTGTTCATCTACTGGAACGCCCCTATACTTTCGAAATGCTAAATGATACTTTTTAGCAAAAGCATTCTTCTCATCATCACTTAAATCATCCCAATTCCCATGACCATGAGATTCGTTATACCACTCTTCCAGCTTATCTTCAAAGTCAAATGAATCTAACGAATCACCAACTTTTGTCTTATCATAACCATCAGCAGGATTAAAACCTGCAATAGATGGAGCTGTATATGAATAACCCGAATTGTCAGTATCATCTTTGCTATATGAATCAGTTGAAAGCTCATAATCATTGTCATCTATATTATCGCCACCGTTTTTAGCAGATGCAATACTTTGCTTCCTAATAATCACCTGTATAGGCGCACTTCTATTACTGCTATCAGCAGTAAGCAGACGCTGATTATCTTTCAACTCGTATTTCTGTGCACTAGGATTCGAAGGGTCATCGCTAATTTTAGGCGCTTGCTTATCACCCACTACACGCAAACTAGGATCAGCAAATTCTTTTATAGTAAAACGATACGGAGGAGTGTCACGATAATTCACTTCACCTGCATATCCAAGCCGCCATCCTAAAGAGCCTATATCTTCTTCATTAAAATCTAATTCATTTACATCAGGCCAAATATCAGTAAGCTTTTGACCGTAACGAACTTTTACGCGGTAGCCTTTATGGTTAATCTCAGCGCCATTATCAATATCATACTTCGTTGAGCAATTGCCGCCATCAGCATAGCAGTAAATAGTTGTTTTGCCGTTTTCATCTTTTCTTTTTATAGCAACATTGTTACCACTATCTACGCCGGCAGGCTTAGCAAAAATAAGCTCGTACTCTTTGCGGTTATAAACCAAGTTAAGAGTGTTGTTTAAGTCGTTTGCGCAAAGTTTCGATTTACTACGTTTACCTAAATCTGGGCGACCTGGCACAAAATCATGTTGTTCAGTGTTAAGCTTTTCAGTAAGAACCTTATTCACATAGAAGTAGCGGGTGAATAAATCCTTGCCTTTGTTTTCAGCGGCACCAGGATTCGCGGTATTGTACCCATCTAAGCTTGTTACAGGCGTATCGTTCATCCAATTGAACTTTGAAATTAAGCCGTCGGTGTGATCAGATTTTTTGCCCTGCAGCTCTTCTTTAGTTAAGCCAAGCTCTGGGTTCTTTACATAATCAGTTTCGCTTGTGCCATTAAGCTTACTAGTATCACCAACAACGCCGGCATCATTCATCTTATCAAGCGCAACTTCGCTATCAGTTTGCACATTCTTGCGCTCAACAAGACCAACAAAGTCGTAGTTTGCAAGCGAATTCGGATGCTCTTTGTCAACTAAATCTGCCTTTTGCACCCACACATTCACGCGGTAGCTGGTGGCAGCGTTGGCCAACCAAGCTGCGCGGAATTGCACATTGTGATCCGGCATCTTGTAGTTAAGCGATTCATCCTCAATTACAGACCTATTAGAAGTACTTGAACGATCAGTACTCTCCCCCGGTTTTACTAACTGCCACCCCATGAACGTATGACCACGATACGTAGGCTCTGGAACCTTAGGCACTTCCTGGCCATAATACACTTTTTGAGCAGTAACATCCGTGCCGCCATCAGAATCGTACGTAACTTCATACGCCTTACGGTAGTAGCGAAGGTTCAAAATCAGCTTGTCTTTTTCGTCTTCCGAATCCGAAAGCTGCGAGCTAATAAGATTATGCTCAGGTTCATAGCCTGGAATATAAGTGGAAACAGCACTAACATCTGAACCAACCGTGCCAGTAATCTCCGTAACGTGTATTCTCTCAGTACTGCCATCCTTATGCTTTACAGTAATTACTTTACCTATACCCAAATTCGGAGCATCGTGGAACTCATCCTTATGATTGAGATCCTGCAACAAGTGACGCACATAGTACTTAGCTGTTTTAGGAGCGTAGTTGATGTTCAACTCGCCGTAGTACTGAATGCCGTCGTCCGAACCTGACTGCGTAGACGATGGATTCTGCGAAGATTGAGCACTGTTGTTGCTTTCAACAGCCTGCCTTTTCTTTACAGCGTATTCTTTAATAAGATTTTTGTCTAGACGCAAGCAGCGAACAGCATTCGCATCCGTACCGTCGTCAATAACGTACTTGCTGTTATCTCCTTCACCTTTTTTAACGTAGTACTGGTATGTGCCTGAATGATATACAGACGGGCGGTATCCAGCAGACTTTGGAAGCTCAATGTACTCGTACTTACCATCTTTGCCAAGCTTATCGAAACCATCTTTGTCAATCGTAAGCTCGTACGGCTGCACAAGCTGCTTATTCGCAGCACCACCAATCGTGTAGCGAATTTTCAAATTGTACGTAGCTTTTGGCTTTTTGTCGGTTTGTACCTGACCGTTGGCTTGATCCGTGGTTTCAGCCGTTTGATTCTGCTCATTCGGCTTAATTACCTGACTGTTTGCATCAATTGCTGCGTTATTAGTTGTTGTGCCATTGTTCGGTGTAGAAGCAGGTGAAGGCGTTGGCTCATCGTTCGAAGCAGACCTAGACTCTGAAGCAGATGCTGAGCCAGTAGCTGAAGACGCGCCGTTTTTATTTGCTTCTTGAATGCCTGTATTTGTACCTTCTGCACTGCTTTGCGAACCTTGTGCACTGCTTTGCGAACCTTGTGCAGTACCTTTTACACTTGAGTTTTCTGCACTTAGATTCGTTGTATTCCCTGCATCAGCGCTAGAACCTTCAACTTCAGTAGTTACACTACTCCCCTCGATAGAATCTTGGGCATTTTGATTAGCATCTCTACGAACACGCACTCTTGGCGTATTGAAATCATTCTCGGACTTTGCGGCAGGCTGTGTGCTTGTAGTGCTTGTAGACTGTTCATCTGCAGGTTGTTCAGCTGCAGTCTTAGTATTATCAGAATCAGTGTTTTCGGTAGCTGGCTCTGTTTTTTCTTTCCCATTCTTTGCAACAGGATTTGTGTTTTCTGTGCTTGTAGGCTTCGCTGGCTTATGATTTGGCTCAGTATTTGCATCAGAATACGCCTTCGATGCAGAATCCGTCTTTGTAGCAATCTCAGAATTTGCAGAAGGAGCCTCAGCTGGTTTTGCTTCTGCAGGCTGCTCTTTCTCAACAGCTTTACTCTTTGGATTTGCTAAATCTGAATTATTTTGCTCACTCTTAGTTGCACCCTGATCTTCATTTGTGGGCTTGATTGGCTTGCTGCTGGATTCCACGCTAACACCATTGCCGTTATTGCTTCCAGCAACCGCGCCATTATTATCGGCACTACTATCACCATTACTGTCTGCATTACTAGCCGCAGATCTATCCTCAAAATTATTAGTATCAAAAGAACGATTTGAAGGCGAAGACGAATCGCCATTTGTAACAAAAAATTCGCCAGAATCCTTAACACCTACGGAGGAATCGCCAGAAACCGTTTCCTGATTCTTAACGCCTTCCTCGTTAATGTTAGAATCGTCATTCTTAACCAAAACAGAATCAACCATCTGACGCATAGCGCGATCAGAAGTAGCACCCGTGTTAAGCAAACCATTCTTATATAAGCCGTTTCCCTCGCCATTGCCCTTGCCAGCACCCTTACCAGTGCCATTCCCAGCACCTTTGCTAGAAGCCTTAGCAACACTATTTACATAAGACGAGTCAAAAGAATCAGCATTAAAAGAGGTCTTAGCCAAAGCAGTTGCACCAGGCAGCACCATAGACAGCGTAGATGCTAAAGCTACTGCAGCAACGCCAAGGCGACCAGAAGCATTATTCGCACTCTGCAAAGAAACATTCTTTGCGTTATTGGCAACATTATTCTTAATGCTCTTATGCTTAACTTGCTTGTTGTTCAAATTACCCGTACTGGCAACGTCTTTAATTTTAGACACTGAAACCCCCAACCCGTAACACTTAACCACTATATTTTATCAGAGGGCACAGATACCCCCCTCCCCCCATTCATATTGCGATTTCTTGTATTTTCTTGAGTCTCTGTACTAAGGGAGACACAAAGCTCTGTAAAGATTCTTGATTTTCAAAAAACCGCGCAAGCCAAGAAAATCTTGACTACGCGCGGCTTATAAATCTTAGAAAAACTTAGAAACTTTTACGAAAAATTCCTAAGCAAACCTTACTCGGCTGCAGGAGCGTCCGCAGTAGTAGCGGCAGCAGCTGCATCGGCTGCAGGAGCAGCAGCTGGCTCTTCTGTAGCAGCATCTTCTGGAACGGTAACGCTAACAACAGACTCTTCGCCATCCATGTCGAGCACAACGCCCTCAGGAAGCTTAACGTCTTTAGCAAACACCTTGGTACCATCGGTTAAGCCATCAACATTAACCACCAAGCGTTCTGGCAAGTTGGTAACGTCTGCACGAACCTTAAGTTCCTGAACGTCTACGAATGCAACAGCAGCACCCTTTGGAGTGCCTTCAACAAACACTGGCACCTCAACGTCAATCTTCTCGCCAGCCTTAACTTCGTAGAAATCAATGTGCTCAACAATGCGCTTAACAGGGTTGCGCTGAACATCCTTAACAACCGCGATTCGAGATTCCTTGCCAAACTTAATAGTGAACAAAGCGTTTGCGTGACGAAGCGAAAGAGTGGTCTCCCTCATTGGAAGAGTCACGTGTACAGGCTCAGCACCGCCAGCGTAAATGCTTGCTGGAATCAAATTTGCAACGCGCATGCGGCGGGCAGCACCCTTACCGAACTCATTGCGCACATTACCTTCAAGTGTAATCTTTGTAGCCATATCGGTCTCCTTATTATCTGGATAGATTGATTAACCCAGCTTCAGGCGCACCGACGCGCCGAAAACCATATTGGCATCAGCCCAGTCGATAACGGAACTTACACAACAATCGCAAGCAGCAATCGCAAAGCGCTCGTCGCAAGTATCGCAGTGTTATTCCCTCGCCAAAGCAACCTATCTAGTCTACAAAAACACTTTGACATGCGTTAATTCACAAAAATCCTAATGCAAAATTCGCAAAATTCTAATCCAATCAAAACACAAAAAGTGACTTGAGCTATACAAGCTATTATCATATATAAAAGAAGTAAGCGCGCATGCGATTGTGCGCTTAAAAACAAGCTGATTTTGTGACTCAAGTTGTAACACAAATTACACGTTGCAACACAAATTTATGATTCAAAATTGGCACAATTAAGGAGCAGACGTGTCCGTGCTAAACACACTCCAGCAGCAAGCTTTTAATCTTGCTCGCAAGGCTTTGCAAATTGGCAGCAACTTTGCGCATCCAGTTAGCGACGATCGCTCGGGAAGCCAAGACTACTCGCAAGTCGAAGAAAAACAAGAAGCAACAAACACGCTACTTGCGCAAAAATCGCGTCTGCCTCGCGTAGACCTTCCTCGCGTAGAAGAGTGGGGCGCAGAGATGCCAACCACAACGTTCTTAGACCCACAAACTGGCTTGTTGACTACAAAAACCGAGGGAAGCGCTCCGATAGACGAAGGCACAAGCATCTACGACTTGTATGCCGATAGAGCCGCACGCATGGGAGACGATCCGCTTTACACATACAAAGAAAACGATAAATGGGTTACAAAAACCGCAAATCAGTTCCTTAAAGAAGTGCGAGATGCAGCAAAAGGCTTGATTCACTACGG
Organism: Gardnerella sialicivorans subsp. sialicivorans; assembly: GCF_056746795.1. Lineage (NCBI taxonomy): Bacteria > Bacillati > Actinomycetota > Actinomycetes > Bifidobacteriales > Bifidobacteriaceae > Gardnerella > Gardnerella sialicivorans. Next base: position 57,354 of record NZ_JBWPXA010000002.1, on the reverse strand, counting down.
ATTGCGCAAGGGCGATGCTGTTGCGTTAATGTGCAAAACCTCGTACGAGTGGGATATTGCAGACGCTGCTGTTATGGCTTGCGGAGGCGTGCTTGCTACGATTTACGACACTGATTCTGCCGAACAAATTCGCAACATTGTAAACAACTCCGATTCGCGCTTTTTGATTGTTGGAACAACCGACATGAAGGAGAAGGCAGATGGCGCAATCGAAGAGTGCCCAAGCCTTGAGCGTATTATTTGCATAGAAACAGGCGGATTGGCGGAACTTCAGGCTTTTGGCTACACTGTTAGCGACGAAGAGCTAGACGAGCGCATTGACTCTGTTAAAAAAACCGACTTGTGCTCAATCGTATACACTTCTGGCTCTACGGCTGCGCCAAAAGGCGTGGAAATGACGCATGAGCATTATTGCACAACCGCGTTAAACTTGCCGATTTATTTGCCAGATTTACTTAGCGAACCTAATGCTTCTGTGCTTTTATTCTTACCTCAAGCTCATTCATTTGCGCGCGCAATCAACTATATTGTTGTTGCTAGCACGCTTAGAATCTACATTGCGCAAGGCATTACAACGCTTATATCCGACCTTCAAGTTGCAAAACCAACAGTTATGATTGTTGTTCCGCGCGTGCTCGAAAAAGTGTATAACGCAGCTTCGCAAAAGGCAGGTCATGGCGCTAAGGGTCTTGCTTTCCAGGGTGCTGTTGTTACGGCTCAGCAATACATGAAGGAAGTACAAGATTATGGAGACGCTAAGGCGCTAACAAAGGCTCGCCGCGCTGCTTACGATCCACTGGTTTACCGCCCGATTCGCCAAGCGCTTGGCGGACGCGCGCGCTGGATTGTTGCTGGCGGGGCTCCACTTGACCCAGAGCTGCTTTCGTTCTTCCGCGGCGCAGGCGTGCCAGTTTACGAAGGCTACGGTCTTACGGAAACCACTGCCCCATGCGCGTTTACCCCTATTGGTGTTCCATTCCGCGAAGGCTCCGTTGGTATTGCTTTCCCAGCTTTCACTTTGCGAATTGCTAAAGATGGCGAAGTGCAAATTAAGGGCACTTGCGTGTTTAAGAAATATCACAAGAATGAAGAGGCCACAGAGACTTCGTTTACAGAAGACGGATGGTATGCTACTGGCGATTTGGGCAGAATTGACGACGATGGCATGATCTACATTACTGGCCGCAAGAAGGACTTAATCATTACTGCTGGCGGCAAGAATGTGGCTCCTGGCCCTATTGAAGAAGTGATTAAGCGTTGCGATCTTGTGTCTCAAGCGCTTGTTCTTGGAGATAAGAGGCCATTTATATCTGCTCTTGTTACTTTAGACGAGGAGATTTTGCGCAACTGGCTTAAGACCAAGGGCTTGGACGAGACTATGAGCATGGAAGATGCCGCAAATAACGCGGTTGTGCGCGCAGAAGTCCAAAAGTTTGTGGATATTGCAAATGAGGGCGTATCGCGCGCGGAATCTGTGCGAAAGTTCATTATTTTGCCAGAAGAATTTACTCAAGAAAACGGCTTGATGACGGCTTCTATGAAGATTATTCGCCCTCGAGTTATTAACCGATACGCTAATTTGCTTAACACGCAAATGTACACGATTCGCAAGAAGTAGCGCTTATGCGCGAATCAACTTGCATGGGCGCTTTGACTGAGCTTGCAATTGCATAACGCATTTCAAGCTCCTTCAAAGCGTGATTTGGCTCAAGCGTAAAGTCCAGTGGACTTTACGTGCCAAATCAGCCGAACGGCTACTAATAGCCGTGAGGAACAGTGAATGTTAGAACCCCAAGCGCTCAAGCTTCTTAGGGTCGCTCTGCCATCCCTTTGCAACCTTTACGTGCAAATCGAGCACAGCTTTAGCGCCCGTAATACGATTCACCGCAGTGCGCAAACGCTTCTTAACGCGCACAAGATGCTCCGCGCCGCGACCAATAATAATCGGCTTTTGCGAATCGCGCTCAACATACACCGACACAATCACATGCGCTTTATTATCGTCATATTGCGCATCGCCCCCATCGCCTGGGCACACAATGTCATCTACAACAACCGCCAGCGAATGTGGCAACTCGTCGTCAAGCTCCTCAAGAAAAGCCCCACGAATCAGCTCCGCAATCATGCTCGAAGGACTCTCCTCGCTAAGCTGATCGTCTGGATACATCTTTGGACCTTCTGGAAGATTGTCAATCAAAACCTTCTTAACTTCGTCAACATTGTCGCGTTCTAGCGCGCTAACTGGCACAATATCTGTAAAATCAGCAAACTGTTGAATCTCAATCAAATGAGACACCAACTCGTCGCGGCTTAGAGTATCAATTTTTGTTACGATTCCAATAAGCGGAACCTTCCACACCCAATTTCCAGACGCGTCTTTTTTGGCAAAATCGGAGCGAAGTCGGCTTAAGATTCTGCGATCTCCTGGCCCAATCTCTTGATCTGCTGGAAGCAAGAAAGCAATCGCATCCACATCTGCAAGCGATTCGTCTACAATATCGTTCAAGCGCTGGCCTAGCAAAGTGCGCGGTCTGTGGATTCCTGGCGTATCAACTAACACCATTTGCGCGTTTGGAGTTGTTAAGATTCCGCGAATCGCCTTGCGCGTTGTTTCTGGGCGAGAAGACGCGATTGCGATTTGCGTTCCAATTAGCGCGTTCATAAGCGTTGATTTTCCAACGTTTGGTCTGCCTACTACCGCAACAAATCCCGATTTATAGCCGTTAAAATCGGGCGCTTCTACGCTCGCTTTTAGGGAAGGATCTAAATTAGCAAACATTTCGTCATTCATATCGTCCATATCCTCATTCATTTCATCATTCATATCATCAACATCTTTCATACTATTCATAATTCAACGCTATTTATCGCCAGCAACTTGCGACGATTCGCTGTCTTTGCCACTATCTTTATCGCCATTCTTGCCATCAGTCTTTCCATCGCTCTTTCCGCTATTCTTGCCCCCACTCTTTTTACTATCGTCTTCTTCTTTAAGGCCTTGAATATCTTTAAGACCCTGAATATCTCGCTCAACTAGAATTGTGGAGACTTTCTTGCGCCGCCCAGCAGAATCAACCGCTGTCAACTTAAGGCCGCGAGTCACAGCACTAGACCCAACAATCGGCACATTTCCAAGCAGCTTAGTGAGCAACCCAAACACAGTGTCTACATCGTCTTCGTCTATATGCACTTCAAAAATATCTTCCAAATCGGCAATCGGCGTGCGCGCAGGCATTTTCCACACGCCCTTACTCACCTCTTGCGGATCCGCGTGCTGAGTGCGGTCGTGCTCGTCTTCTAGCTCGCCAACAATTTGCTCAATCGCGTCTTCAATCGTAACAAGCCCTGCAATTCCGCCATATTCGTCTACAACAACAGCAACATGCTGGCGGATTCGCTGCATTTCGTGGAATAAATCATCCACTGGCTTGGACTCTGGAACAAGCATCGGGCTTCTGCTAATCGTAGAAACCGCACGCTCAGATGCCGCTGGATTAAACACGGTTGCGCGCACAGCATCCTTCAAATACGCGATTCCTTCCAAATCGTCAACCGACTCGCCAATTATAGGCACACGAGAAAATCCAGATCTTGAGCATAACTTTAGGAAATTTTCCAGCGTTTCGTCATTTTTAACGCAAATCATATCGGTTCGCGGAACCATGATTTCGCGCGTTAAAGTGTCGGAAAGTGTAAGCACATTGCGCATCATCTCCGAAACTTCTGGGTCAAAATCGTTTGCTTCCACAAGCCTATCAATACTCGCTTTAGCTTGGTCTAATTGAATATTTTCCAACTCTTCGTCGTCAGAAAGCGCAACATTTTTCTTATGATTTTGACTTTGACTTTGCGAATCTCCACGGCTTGCGATTTTTGCAAAAGGATTCATAAAAACAGCAATCGAAATTATTCTAGACAAGCGCATTAGCTTAAAAACTGGCTGAGCTGCGCCCACTGACCTTGGCCGCACAAGAATTGAAACAATTGCAACAATCATTGCCACTATTAGTCCTATTAATAGCGTTAGCCAAAAAGACGCACCAAGAGCCGCCGCGATTGCTGCAAAAGCCACGCCGTCTAGCACATTACACACGATTCGCACAAACGCACACGCTCCGCTCGTAGCATATCTATCTGATATAAGCTTTTTTGCTCTGCGGATTCTAGCAAGCTTTCTCAAGCGAACGACCTGACTTTCGCTATCATTCGTTTGCTCTTCAATCATAAGATTATTAAGACTAGACCTTGTAACCCTTGGCACAGCTCCTTCCGCCGCCGCCATTGCAAGCGAAAGCCACACAAGCAAAACTGCGACTATTGCAATCGCACCCAAACAAGCCCACATATGCGCAGGCAAATCGGGAATCGGCGGAATTGTAATGTTATTTAGCATGATTTTTCTCGTATTCTTCCAGCTCATTTACAGCGCCCGATGGCAAAGTGGCGTCGTAAAGTTCGCCAGATCTAGCTGCAAAGAACGTTAGCAAAAGCTGTCTTTGCAAGCCAAACATCTGCTTTTCTTCTTGAGGCGTAGTGTGATCGTAGCCAAGCAAATGCAACATTCCGTGAATCGTAAGCAATAGCATCTCTTCCATTGTGCTATGCCCTGCCGCCGCCGCTTGCTGAGATGCTACCCATGGGCAAATCACAAGGTCTCCAAGCATTCCTTCGCTAACTTTGTCATCGCTTCCAGGAGTCAGCTCGTCCATTGGAAAGCTCATAACGTCTGTAGGGCCTTCTAAGTTCATCCACTTTTCGTGAAGACTAGCGATTGGCTCCGGATCCACAAAAGTAATCGACAAATCGGATTGAACGCTTACTCGCATTTGTTGCAAAACCCACATTCCAAGGTCAGAGAATATTTTTGGGTCGATTTGCCAAACGGTTTCGTTCATCACTTCAACACTCATGATTACTTGCTATTCCTCTCAAGATTTTGCGATTCAAGATTTTGCGATTCAAGATTTTGCGATTCGTTGCTTTCTAGCGATTCTTCGGTTGCTTGCGACTTTCCCCGCACATCCCTAGCACCACGCACACTACCCTTCTCGCGCCTAAAATCAGCCTCGCGCTTTTCCCACGCTTCGTACGCTTCTACGATTCGCCCAACAAGCTCCGCTCTAACAACGTCTTGCGCATTTAAGTGAACAAACGCAATACTTTTAACGTCTTTTAGCACGTTCTCAATCGAAGCTAAACCAGATTTTGGAACCGCTAAATCAACTTGCGTTCTATCTCCCGTAATCACCATTGTGGTGTTAAATCCAAGACGCGTCAAAAACATCTTAAGCTGCTGAACAGTAGCATTTTGTGCTTCGTCTAAAATAACAAAAGCGTCATTAAGCGTGCGCCCTCTCATGTATGCAAGAGGAGCCACTTCCACAACGTTCTCGTCCATATACCTCTTAAGTTGCGGCGCGCCCAACATGTCGGAAAGCGCGTCGTAAAGCGGCCTTAAATATGGGTCTACTTTGTCGTTTAGCGTTCCTGGCAAGAATCCAAGATTTTCCCCAGCTTCTACAGCAGGGCGCGTCAACACTATTCTTCTCACGCGGCCATCTTCTAAAGCTCTAACCGCCTTAGCAACCGCTAAATACGTTTTGCCAGTACCAGCAGGCCCAATACCAAACGTTACAGTATTTGATTCCATTGCTTGCACATAAGCCGTTTGACCCGCGGTTTTTGCGCGAACAGGATTCCCTCCTGCAAACGTTATCACACCTTTAGCCATTCGCGCTTTGCGGCTCATTGCGCGCCTTTTAGCATCTTCACTAGATGGCATTAAATCGGCAGAATCTCGCGCAAAATCGCTTTCCATTGAAGCAGAGCCAAAACCAGCACCATCTCCAGCCCCAGCACCAAAAGACTTTAATCCGCCAAAAACTCCGCCATTGTGCCCAATCCTATCGATTCGCACATTATGTTCAGCGCCTTTAAGCACATCTCTTTCTAACATACGTTTTACAGCATAGGAATCAACAGGAGCTTCGTAAGCGCAGTCAACTATTTTGCGCAACGCGTGTTCAGCTTTGCAAGCATCTTCCTCACTTCTTGCGCTTCTAGATACGATTTTCACACAATCCGCGTGAACGGAAATATCTACGCTTGGAAAAGCCTTCTCTAACTCTCTTAAGTTTGAATCTGCTGCTCCCAAAACAGCAACTGGGCTTAATTCGCTTGGAATTTGAACAATACGCGTTGTACTATTTGACACGATTTATAAACTACCTTCTTCAAGTTTTTCGCCTGTTAAAACATGAGCATGAACATGGAACACGGTTTGGCCAGCTTCCAAACCAGTGTTAAAAACAAGGCGATAATCTCCATTATAAAAGTCGTTTGCAATTTTTTGCGCAACGCATGCAATATGAGCCAAAACAGCAGAATCATTTTGCGCAAGCTCTGCAACATTCTTGTAATGATTGCGCGGAACAATCAAAACATGCACCTTGGCTTGCGGATTAATATCGTTAAAAGCCACTACCGCATCGTCTTCATACACTTTGCTGCTTGGAATTTGCCCATCAATTATCTTGCAAAAAATGCAATCGTCGTCAGTTTTGTATGTTTTGCATGCTTTATCCATTATTTTGCCCACTTTTCAATAATTCTTATTGCAATTCTTATTGCCAAATACCATTTACTATTTTACACAGAACACGCACAAAGCTAGCAAAGATTGCTAGCAAAGATTGCTCGCAAAATTGCTTACTATTCATACCTTCCAAGCGCTCTAGAAAGCAATGATAAGCATACTGGCCCTGCTGTAGATGCGCGTAAAATATTGCTTCCTAAAACGCAACTTTTAGCTCCAGCGTCTATAAAACTTTGCACTTCTTCTTCGCTAATTCCGCCTTCTGGCCCCACAATTACGTAAACAGTGCGCGTTTTGCCGTCTTTTAAGCATTTTTCTGTTAAGTCGTTTACGTAGTTTTCGATTTGACTAAAAGAATCCGTTGCGTCTTGATGCAAAACAACTACAAGACTTCCATAAACGCATGCACGCCTACAAATCGCTAGAATCTGCTTGCTTGTAACTGGCTCTAAAAGCTGTGGCATCCACGCTCTGCGCGATTGCTCCGTAGCAGCCTCAAGCACCTGATTCCAACGCTTATCTGTGCGCCCTGGCTTCCATTTTGAGATTGACCTATTTGCACACCAAGGAATCACTTCGTCTACTCCGATTTGCGTAGCCATGTCTATTGCTTGCTCATCATGGCCCGTTTTTGCAAGTGCCTGAATCAGCGCTAATCGGGTTGTTGGCGCTGCCTCTTTTATAAACGAATCTACTCTAACTAATCCGTTTTCACTGTCTGTAATCGTTGCGTGAATTCGCACTCCTTTTCCGTCCGAAAGGTCTAATGAATCGCCCTCAGAAAGTCGCATTGCGCTTATTGCATGCCTTTTAACGTGTTGAGGCAAGCTAAGAGTCCACCCTTCTTCAATACCGTTTGCAAGAACGGGCGCATCGTCCTTATTTGTATCCAGCAAAAACAAAGCATCTGTCATAATTTAAGCCTAACGTTAGGCGCAGCCAACATTTTTGCTACTTATTGCTACTTATTGCTACTTATGTAATTACTCAAGTATTTCTGTGCAAGTATTATGGCAAACTAGAATTGTATGAATTGGAGGTATGCGCAAATGGTTGACGATTTTAGACGCAACTTTGCGCATTCCATTAATCAAGATTGCACTTTACAAGATGAAGCTTTTGTGACTTTTCGCATATCTCGTTTTATACCAAATAATGGCTCTTGCGATTCAGCGGTTGCTGGCGATTCTTGCGATTCTTTCAATTCCGCGGTTGCTGGCGATTCAAGCACCAATTCAAGCACCAATTCAACCGATTCAACCCCAAGCGCTTCCGCCAACTCCCCTGGTTTAGTTAGAAGGCACAGGGAAAGTCCTTTTGCAAAAAAGCGCAAAAGTAGTCCATTCCAGACTCAAAATTCTGGTGATTTACAAGCTAAACCATTAAGCGGAAAACATTGGATTCAAGATTATACGATTCGTGCGCGCAAAAACGACACGATTTTAGACTGTTTGCTTAAAATTAAGCGCACACTAGACCCCACTTTGGCATTTAGATACTCTTGCGGTCACGGCGTTTGCGGATCGGATGCTGCAAATGTAAACGGCATGCCTACTTTGCTTTGCACAGCTACAATCGCCCAAAACGCTAGGCAAAATACGCAAACTCAAGGTGTTAGATCAAGCGGTTTTAGAAAAACTGGTGGCGTAAAATCGCAAGCAACCGCAACAACTACACCCACAACATCAACCACATCCGCAGAAAATCACAATCTGCAAGTGCAATCTAAAGAAATTCTTTCTTTAATCCAAAATGGAAGCTTTGGCATTATTGAGATTGCGCCACTTTCAGGCTTTGCTGTTCAAAGAGATCTTATTTGCGATCTTTCCCCAATGATTGCGCAGCTTAAAAGACTTGAGCCATATTTGCAAGCGCAAAATATTCAAACAAGAAACAGCAGCGGAAAGCTTGCGATTATTGAGTTTTTGCAAAACCCAGAGCAGCTTGCAAAGTTTGAGCTTTTAAGCAATTGCATAATGTGCGGAGTGTGTGAAGGAATTTGCCCAGTTTATGCAGGCGGAGAAGCGTTTATTGGGCCTGCAGCGCTTATAAATGCTGCGCGATTTATTAACGATTCTAGAGATAACGCCACTAATCGAAGATTAGAGTTGGCGGATTCTAGCGACGGCATAAGCGCGTGCCAATCCGTGCGCGCATGCTCTAGGCAATGCCCACGCGGAATCGACGTTGGAGAAGAGATTTGGCAACTTACAACGCTTATAAATGAGCGAAAAATAAGCCAAAATAAGCAAGAATAAGATAAGACTAGCCACAAGTATCTAAGATTAGATAAGACAGCTAAGACTAGCTAATAAACTTATCTCCGCTAGCAATTCGCACAGCTTCTAGAGGATCGTCTGTAATCGCAAGCAAACTAGGGTCAAAAGACGATATAAGTCCTCTTTCTTTAACCGTAGTTTCAATCCAATTCATAAGACCTTTCCAATATTCGCTGCCAAAAAGAACAACAGGAATTTTAGAAACCTTATGTGTTTGAACAAGCGTAAGCGACTCAAAAAGCTCGTCCATTGTGCCAAAACCGCCTGGGCACACAATAATTCCCGAGGAATATTTTAAGAACATTGTTTTGCGAACAAAAAAGTAGCGGAATCGCATTCCAAGATTTACCCATTTGTTTAAGCCCTGCTCGTGAGGCAATTCGATTCCAAGCCCAACGCTTGTTCCACCAGCTTCTGCAGCTCCGCGATTTGCTGCTTCCATAATTCCAGGGCCGCCGCCTGTAATCACCGCAAAACCGCGTTTTACAAGCTCTTTGCCCATTATGCGAGCGCTATTATATTCTGGCTCATCTGACTTTATTCGAGCAGAACCAAACACGCTAACAGCTAATCCAAGTTTTGCTAAAGCGTCGAAGCCATCCACGAATTCGGCTTGTATTCTAAGAACTCGCCAAGGGTCAAGACCTTGCCACGCGTAATTATTATGCGAATCGCCATTAGGCAAATCGTGTTGCAGCAGCGTTTCCGTTGTGCTTTCCTTAGGAATCATTGGCCCGCGCATCATTACGGCGCCGCTGTAATAAGTGTCTTTCCAAGGTGAGTTCTGTTCGCTTTGCGCGCGCAAGTCGCAAGAATTATCTAAATTATCTAAATTATTATTAGAAACCATAAGTCACCTTCTAAAACCTTCTAAAACCTTCTAGTCACTTTCTAGTCGTCTTATAATCGCGATTAAAAAACGCATTAAAGTCAATCTTAATCACTTTTAATTGCTCTTAATCACTCTTCAATATCGTCTAATTCTTCTTCCATATGATTCGATTGCTTTGCAAGCATAAATCCCGAAACAGCAGCCGCAATAATAGACGCCACTAGCACGCCGAATCTCGCTTCTCCCGAAAGATCCGCGTCGCTGTATGCAAGCGAAGCGATTAACAAAGACACAGTAAAGCCAATTCCGCACGCGCATGCTGTAGGCAAAAGATCGCGAACGCGCAAATCATCTGGAACGCGCAAGCCCATAACTTTCTTAGCAATCCAAGCTGTAATCATAATTCCAAGAGGCTTTCCAACAACTAGTGCAATCGTAATCGCAATTAATATTGGAGACAAGAACAGCTGCCAAGTCAAAGTTTCAAAATGAACTCCAGTTGCAAAAAGTGCAAAAACTGGAAGCGCAAACAAAGAAGACAAAGGCTGAATTTTTTGGCGATACCTTTCGGCTCTAAGCGACTTTTCGCCATGAACAAGATGCGCAGGAGTTAGCAAACCAACCATTACGCCTGCAAGAGTAGGGTGAACGCCAGCTTGATACATCATAACCCACGCAAGCAAGCCAACAAGCGCCACAACAGGCCATGGAACGCGCTTTAATCGCACAAGCATAGTCCACACTAATCCGCATAAAACAACTCCTACAAACCAATACCACGCGTTAAGCGAAGAGAAGAATAATGCGATTAATGCAATTCCAAGAAGATCGTCGACTGTAGCCAAAGTCATTAAAAATGCGCGCAATGCTTTAGGAAGCGTTTTAGCAAAAAGCGCAAGAACCGCTAGCGAGAACGCTATATCTGTTGCCGTAGGAATAGCCCAGCCAGCGCGAACCATATCTAAAGACGGAAGCGCTCCAGAAGTAAGTCGCATAATCTCTTGACCAGCGTGCAACTCCGAGAATATTGTAACAGTTCCAGCAAAAAGAATAGGCGGAACAATCATGCCACCAACCGCGCAAATCATTGGCATTGCTGCCGCGCGAGGGTCTCTAAGAGAACCTGCAATAAGCTCGTGCTTTAAATCTAAACCAACTGTAAGGAAGAAAATAGTTAACACGCCATCTTGAACCCAGTGGCTAATCGACATGTGAATATTTGTGTACGGAATTCCGATTTGCGTGTGAGAAACAGCTTCAAAAATCGCAGACGTAAATGGCAAATTTGCAAGCATTAATCCAGCTAAAGCGAATCCGAGCATAATCAACCCAGACGTACGCTCATTATTGGCTATTTTGCATGCCACTTTCCACGCGCGCTTTAACATGCTGAATTATCTCCTATGAGTTTTAAGTTAAGTTTTAAGTTTAGAATGTTTGTGCAAAATATGATTTACATGCACTAGGACTTACAAGTATATAAGATACGTATCGAAATATAACAAAAACGCCACTCCGATTAGAAGTGACGTTTCAAATTGTGGAGCTAGGGGGATTCGAACCCCCGACCCCCTCCATGCCATGGAGATGCGCTACCAGCTGCGCCATAGCCCCGTTTTTAATTGTGCGGCTCAAACGAACCTTTGATAGAATACAACAGATTTTGCTGCCAACCAAACTCGGCGTGTCGCATGCAGCGGTTTTAGCGACTATTACTATTCGCAGCTGCCTATTCTCCACTGCCTATTCTCCGCTGCTAGATTGCTGCGAGCCAGATTCACCTTGTTGTGCAGAAGATCCGCCACTCACTCCGTTAGTCGAAGTCGAAGGCGAAGACGGCGAAGAATCGCCAGAAACCGAGGAATCGCCTTTAGACCCGCGCGCGCCAGGATCCGCTCCAGAAACGCCAGAATCCACAGAGCTTTGCTCGCCAAAATCTGCCTTAGACTCATTTGAATCTAAAGAAGAGGAAGACCCTTCGTGAGTCTTTTTATCTTGCTTTTCGCTAGGATTCTTGCTCGAAGAATTTTCACCGTCTTTACTATCTTTGCTGTCTTTACTATCTTTCTCGTCTTGCGCATCTTGAGAGTCTTTTTGCGCGTCTTGAGAGTTCTTATCTTGATTTTGAACGCCATTATTTTGGCCATTTTGCCGCATTTGATTATTTGGATTCGCTCCATTATTCTGCTCGGTATTTTGGCCAGAAGGCACTAAATTATCTGTACCCTTTCCTTGAGTAAACAGCAACACAATGCCAGCAGTAAGAAGAACAGCAGCGAGCGCACTTAAAATAGCAATAACAATCGTAAGCTTCTTATACTTCGCTTCACTATTTTCGTAATCACTTCTGCCGCCTAATGCGCGTTTAGCGTCGTTAAGAGTAAGAATCGAGTCTTCGTCTCCTTCCGAAAGCGCATTATCTTCTTCTTTTAGTTTTCTTAAGGAAGACAATTCCATAACACTCGTGCTTTCGGCACTAAGTGCTGGCGACTTACCCAATTTTGCGTTTTGTGAGTTTGAAGAATCGCCATCTAGTGAAGAATCGCCAGCAAAATTTGCATTATTTGCATTAGAAGCCATTGCAACAACTCTTCTAGCTTGTTTTTCTTTACTCGAATCGCCCATATTATTGTAAACTTCGTATTCTTTAGGCATATCATCCTCTAGTGCAATAAAACGCGCATTATTTACCACTTTAGTGTCATCTTCTTCATAGCGGCTTGAACCCGACTTTAACGCAGAAGAAGACTGTATCTTTTTTGAAGACGCATGAATAACATTTTGATAAAGTTGCGATGCTACAGCAGACACAATAGAACCCATTGCAACGCCAATAACAGAGCCAGCTATGCCAATTTTTGACGAAAGCAAAAACGCAGTTACAGCTGCAAGAGAGCCAGCTAGAACTTGCGTAAATGATATTCCCTTAAAGAAGTTCTTCACAAGCACACCTTAAAAATCGTTATCTACCACTATTCACTAAGCAATATGCACCAATTAGTAATCGCCAAAAATATTCACTAATTAGTGTTCAAATTGAGTACTACTTAGATTGTAGATGCTGGCACAGATGCCACTTTTGCTTTAGATTTATAAGCGCCTTGCTTTTTTCTTGCGCGCATTAGCTCAATATGCTCTGCCAAACTTGCAAGCAAAATCGCAGCAAAAATCAATGCGAATCCAACAAAAGCCATGTTTGTTACACGCTCATTGTAAAGAATGCTAGAAAATAGCAATGTAAACAAGCATTCTGTGCACATAATCACAGAAGCATTAGCTGTAGAAAGATAAATCAGCGTGTAGTTTTGAATAATTTGCGCAAGAACAGTTACTATCACTATAAGATAGAACATGTTTGTAAACGTAATCCAATTATCTTCTGCACTAAAGTTAGGCAAAGGCTCGCTTATTGCAGCTCCAAACAAAAATAGAACTCCAGAAACACTAAACTGGCCGAATGTTAAAGCAACGGGATTGTATTGTCTAGAATAATACGCTAAGTATGTTAAGTTAAACGCAAAAACCGAAGCGCAAATAAGAGTTAAAACATCTCCGTGAGAAAGCGTAAGAACAAGAGATCCTGGCTTTAATGCAACGAATCCAACGCCAACAACGCATGTTAAAGCCGCAATAATTCCTAAAAGCGTTGGCTTTTTTCTAATAATCATCCACGCGGAAAATGGCGCTATAACGCAGTAGGCTGCTGTAAGAAAAGCGCTTCTGCCTGGATCAATCCACCTTAATCCTTCTGTTTGCGTAACTAAAGATGCGTAGTACGTAACGCCCGTTAAAAGAGAAGGAATTATTAGCTTTTTAGTAAAGTTTTTGCGAATCGTCTTAAAGAAGACTACGCCCATTATTATGCACGCTCCAAGCATGCGAACTCCCATAAGCCATTGCGGTGGGAATACCTCTAGAGCGTATTTAGATGAGACGTAGCTTCCGCCCCAAATCGCGGCGCATAAGAGCAACATGATTCGCGCGATGTTTACGTTAATTCGATTATTCTGCCTTGGTTGAACCGCGCTATTTATTTCACTCATGTCACTCCCCTCATTTTCTTGCAAATAACAAGTCTATAACATTAAATTTTTCTTTAAGTTAACTAAATTGCCTTATAAACTTTATAGAATAGCCACAAAAACAAGAAAAGTACAACACATCGGCGTTCCTTCGGAAAATTTCCTAATTGACAACTGAATTGATTGTACACACTGCGACTTTACCTTAATATTTACAATTCATGATTTACAACCCATGACTTTATAGTCGCTTCGACCTGCTTTTTCGCTACACTCTAAACGAAAAGGCAGGTCATGTCGTTAGCGCGGTCTAAGCGCGCTAACGTCTTCGCCACACAGAAGCAGTGCTTCTGCCTTGAGTGGCTCAGCGCTCCGAATTGCCTTTTCGCGCTACGCTTTAAACGAAAAGGCAGGTCGGAGCGCAAGCAAGGTAGAGATTCGAGATTTTTCGCCGCGAAAGAGGTGAGCCTCAGCGCCGAAGGTGGTGACTCGCCGAGAGAGCAAGAAAAATCGAGAATCTCGGCGATGAAAATCACGTAAAAGTTCTAGATATTCAGAAGGTTTGATGTATTTCTATACGAGCAATAAAAGAGGAGCGTAGCGACGGGACTTGCGAGGAGAGAAATACTCAAACCTCGCGCAATACCAAGTAAGGGAAATCGTTCGCGCAGTCAAAGCGCCCATGCAACTCGATTCGCGTACTTTGGTCAATTAGTGATTTATGTCACAAGCTTAGGTGTTTTTGCAAAAACTTGCCGAATTTTAAGCCTTTATATGCACGATTGCGCGTAATCTTAAAGGTGATTGAAACATAATCGTATGATTGCGCGATTGCACAATAATCAGTTGAAGAAAGGACTCAACATGGCAACTCTTAGTGAAGATATGAAGACTTTTATTGAGAACAATTTGGCTTGGATTGCAACGATTAGCAAAGATGGCGAGCTTGATCTTGGCCCAAAGATGTCGATGTTTGTTCTAGACGATAATCACCTTGCATACCACGAGCGCACTGCAGGTCAGCATTTTAAGAACTTGCAAGACGGCAGCCAGCTTGTTGTTGCCGTTGCAAATTTGGCAGAAAAGAAAGGCTATCGCTTCCGCGGAACAGTTACACTTCACACAGATGACGCGATTTACAACGAGCAGGTTCGCGTTGCAGAAGAAAAGGGCACAAAGAAGCCTGCTGCTGTTCCTGTTATGGAGATTAATGAGATTCAGGATTTGACTTCTGGAGCTAATGCTGGAAAGACGATTGCTAAAGATTAGTCAAAATACTAATTTTTAGCAAAAATCTAGCAAAACGCCGAATAAATTATGACCATTCTATGACGCGTTTTAGAATAGCGAGTGGCGTTCTTCTTCAAAGGCGAAGATGAACACCACTCAATTTTTATTTGATTATTTTATTTACTTAAATTTTTACTTAAATTATTTAATTGTCACTAATTTACTTGCTTTCTTTACGCAATACTTGCAATCTAGCGTTCATTTCTTCCGCTTTCTTCTTCTCGAAGTAATAAATTATTGCAGCAATTGCAATCGGGAAAATAACAGTGAACGCAATCCATCCGCAAATCACAGCTGGCTCATCTTTGAATGAAATCCACCCAACAATAACCGATACAATAAATTGAATAGCAATTGGTGGAACTAGTGCAAAAACGAACTTCGCAAGATTTGACATACGCTCATTCGACCAAAAAATAGCGAACACTCCA
The DNA here is from genome assembly GCF_056746795.1 of Gardnerella sialicivorans subsp. sialicivorans. NCBI lineage: Bacteria > Bacillati > Actinomycetota > Actinomycetes > Bifidobacteriales > Bifidobacteriaceae > Gardnerella > Gardnerella sialicivorans. Next base: position 41,905 of record NZ_JBWPXA010000002.1, on the reverse strand, counting down.
TAGCCTATGCCAATAACAAACGACGCTACAGCATAAGATGCAATTCTGTTTCCAACTGCGGTATGCGCTAACAGGCTCGACACAAAACTAATTGCAGTAAAAATAGTGCACGCTATGCCAATGCCTTTAACAATGTTTTTTACCATTGTTTTGCCTATTGTTGTAACTTGCTTTTCCATAATAATCGCTTCCTTTTTAAGTATTAAAAAATTAGTATTAAAAATTTGTATTAAAATTTTGATAGTTTTATATTTGACTACGCTTAAAACTACATTCCCAAGCGCTTTTTGAACGAGCTCAAGCATCTGCGACTAATCCACTCAACGCTTCCGTCGTCCATTTTTACGCTCATACTTCCGCCGAATCCTGGATCAACTCGAACAATGCGATTTAAGTTCACGATTGCGGACTTAGATATGCGCACAAACGACGCGAATTGCGGATTGTCAAAATCCATTAGGCGCTTGTAAGACACGCACTCGCCTTTATCACTGTGAATGATTACGCGCGAATTTTCTACGCAAATCATAATCACATCTGGCTCGTGCATAACAATAATCGAATCATTAATATAACCGTATATAAATGAATTATTGTTGCTATTTGCCGCATTCTCAGTATTATTTTCGGCATTGCTTGATTTTGCATCTTTAGAATCAATGCTTTGCAAGCTGGCTATAATGCGTTTAAGATTATCGTCAATATTGTGAACTGACAATTGAGCGCACTGCTCTTCTTCTGGCGGCACAATAGCAATTGTTACTTTCATCAAGCCTCCCTTCCGTATACTACCGTTAGCTTTTGCTAGCTTTGTTAGCTTCTGCTAACTTTTCTTAGCGTTTGCTAGCTTTTTGTTTTGTAATTTTGACTATACGGCACTGTAAATAGTCTGTCTTTACAAAATCGCTAAACGGTAGTTTTCGAAATATAAGCGGTAAAAAGGAGAGATTACGAAGATTAAGCTGCTCCCCAAATGCGAATAAGACGCTGGCTTGTAGGATCTGCTGCAGGACCTTGATCGTAAGCATCCAAACGCCAATGAATCGAGCCATCTGAGTTTTGGCTTGGAATTAAGCGCGCCCAACGACCGTTTCCCATTCCGCCAATCGTCTTATAAGAAGGATCTACCTTGTCTAATCCAAGAAGCTTATGAACAGTTTGAGAAAGGCAAGATCCGTGCGAGAACACTAGTAAATCGCGGTCCGATCCAGTTTTGCGCGCCCAATCTTCTACAGCTTTCGCCGCGCGCTCGCCAACTTCTTGCTTAGTTTCTGCACCGTGATTAAGCTCGCCACCTTCGCCTTTTACCCAAGCATTAAAATCTTCAGGCCATTTTTCGCTAATTTGCTGGCGATTAAGGCCTTCCCACTCGCCAAAAAATCGCTCGCGCACGCCATCTTCAACATGCACATTAAGACCAATCTTATCTGCAAAAGCGTGAGCCGTTTGTTGTGCGCGAATAAGCGGCGAAACAATGGCAACAAAACTAGCGTCGGCTTCTTCTGGAGTAATGCGCACGTGCTCCTGGCTATTTGGATTCTTTGGGTCTTCTAAGTCGGAAGCTCCAAAAAGCACTCGCAAAGCCTTGCCAGAGCGAGTCACCTGGTCTATTCCAGACTCATCTAAAGCAATATCAATCATGCCTTGAAGTCTAAATTGTGCATTATAAGGCGTCTGACCATGGCGAACAAGCATCACAGAACGCGCAATGCCCTCGTGAGCGCTGTTTTTATTGGCATTATGTGCAATCTGCGTTGCGCTTTCAACAAAATCCACCATTATCTTGAGCTACCTTTCAGACTCTTGATCATCGCCATTTTGCGCATCATCGCCATCGCCACGCGCATCATCATCATGCCCTGGAAGTTGCAAATCAATTGCAGGGCAATCATTCCACAAGCGCTCAAGGCGATAAAACTCGCGCGCTTCCTCGTGCATAATATGAACCACAAAGTCGCCAAAATCAAGCAAAATCCACTGTGCTAGTTCTAAGCCTTCTCTAGATATTGGCTTGCGTTTGCTGTCTTTTAAGTACAAGTCTTTTTCGATTTCTTCGCTAACAGCTAAGACTTGACGCTCGTTAGATGCAGAAACAACCAGCATAGCGTCTGTAATTCCAAGCAGATTGCTAACGTCAAAAGCTTGGATATTAGTGGCTTTTAACCTATCGGCTGCAGCCGCAGCAATCCTAATCGCGTTAACAGAGCTTTCTAAAGCCGCCATATGTTTCTCCTAACTTACCGTGCTTACCGTGCCCGTACCTACCGTCAACCAACGAATCGTCTAATTTCGCTCCCAAGCTGGCTTCCAGCCTTCTACAACGTGCTGAGTATTTTCCGAATACACCATGGAATCCGCTGGAACATCGTGACGAACAACAGAGCCTGCACCCGTTGTAACTCCATCTCCAACAGTAACGGGAGCTACAAACAGGTTTCCTGCACCAACATGCGCGTTAGAGCCAATAGTCGTATGGTTTTTATGCACGCCATCGTAGTTTGCTGTAATCGTTCCACCGCCGATGTTCGTGTGCTCTCCCAAATCAGCGTCGCCCATGTAGCTCAAATGCGGAACCTTAGTGCCGTTTCCAATATGCGCTTTCTTCATCTCCACAAACGCGCCCGCTTTGCTCTCCTCGCCAAGCACATTTCCTGGTCGCAAGTACGTCCACGGACCAATGTTTGCAGCGCGGCAAATATGCGATTCTTGCACACGCGAGCGCTCTACAACCGCATCTTCATCTACCTGAGCATCAATAAGCGTAGTGTACGGCCCTACAACAGCACCGCTTTTAACAGTTGTATGCCCTTGCAAGAAGCACCCTGGAAGAACCGTAACATCTTCTTGCAAAACAACATCATCTTCAATCCACGTGTTTTCTGGGTCTAGAATCGCTACGCCTTCAAGCATCCACTTTTCGCAAACACGCTTGTTATATGCTTTTGCAAGCGCAGATAACTGAACGCGCGTATTTACGCCTTCCACGCTCAACGAGTCTGCTGCTGCCATTGCTCCAACTCGCCCCATTGTGCGAGCATGCTCCAGCGCATCCGTTAAGTAGAATTCACCTTGAGCGTTCTTGGAATCAAGGTTTTCTATAGCATCGCTAAGCACTTCAGCGTCGAACACGTATACAGACGTATTAACTTCCTTAATCGCAAGCTCTCCTGCATTGGCATCTTTGTGCTCAACAATGCGCAAAACATCGCCATTTTCGCCGCGCACAATTCGCCCATAGCCAGTGGCGTCGTCTAAAACAGCGGTTAAAACAGTTGCCGCGTTTCCTTGATTATTGTGAAAATCGATTAATGATTGCAATGTTTGCGTATCTAAAAGTGGCATATCACTTGCTGCAATTAACACAGAGCCACTAAGCGCACTGCCGCATTCTTGCTTTGAAGCCTCGTTAAGATCATGCATTGCGCATTGCACAGCCCTACCCGTTCCAGGCTTATCGTCTTGATTTACAATACGCACAGCACTGTCGTAGCTTTGCGCAGCTGCCGACACTCGTTGCGCTTGAGCGTGCACTACAACAGCAAGCTCCTTAGGATTTACGCCTGACATTGCGCTCATTACGCGATTTAGGAATGTTTTTCCAGCAAACTTATGCAATACCTTCGGCGTTGTTGAACGCATGCGCGTACCATCACCTGCTGCTAGAATTATTGATGCTGCTACATTATGGTTTTCCACTACACTATGATTTTCCACAAGTGCTCCTTATTTTTCACAATACGTGACAAACATTTTTCACATAACACAAGAGCAAAGCAAAGTGCCCCCGACGCGATTCGAACGCGCAACCAACGGATTAGAAGGCCGTTGCTCTATCCATTGAGCTACAGAGGCGCAAGTTGTAATTATACCAAAATTCTTACATCAACACACCCAGTCTTAAATAATTTGCAAATTAATATTTCTGTTTTGATTCTGTTTTGATTCTGTTTTGATTTATATTTATTTATTTTTATTTTACTTTGGGTTTTTAGCGCGCGTTTGCTGGCGATTTTTCCGCGCGTTTACAACTCGCTTTCTTACGCGCAACACGCGGTATATTTGATTACTCTACAAAATGTGGTATAGTCATCAAGTCGCGTTAAAACGCGGATAATTTAAGATGCCCCTGTATCCCAATTGGTAGAGGAAACAGCCTCAAAATCTGTGCAGTGTGAGTTCGAGTCTCACCGGGGGCACGTGCACAACGCCGCTTACATTCTAAGCGGCGTTTTTGTTATCTTCATTCCTGCGTTTGTTCCCTTTTTGGCTCAAATGATATTTGTTATCTTCTCCTCCCACACCCACGCGAGATTTTGCACAACATACAAACAACACACCAAACGACACACCTAATTCTCGTAGCGCTTTTCATTCCTGCATTTGCTCCCTTTTTGGCTCAAATGGTAAACAAACGCGGGAATCGACGACTTCAAACTTAAATCGTAACGTAAGAAATCACAAGATTCGCACTAAACAAAAACGCGCACCCAAAAGGATGCGCGTTTAAGAAACTAACGATTAACTAGCAATCAACTATCGATTAGCTAGCAATTAATCGCAAGCACCAACGGTATGAACGTAAATAGAGTCGGTACGACCAGCCTGACGCTCGCCCTGAGCAGTGCTCAAAACAACAATCTTGTCGCCGTCTTCAACCTTGCCAGCTTCACGAAGAACCTTGTCGGTAAAGATCATAAGATCGTGACGGTTCATATCGTGGTAGTCCTCGTTAATCAAGAAGCCTTCAGTGCCCCAGCTCAAAGCCAACCAGTGATAAGTGTGCTCATTGTTGGTCAAGCCATAGATTGGAGCAGCTGGGCGCTCGCGAGAAATGCGATGAACGGTACGACCAGTTTGCGTGTAAGCAACAATCGCCTTAGCGTTGAGCTTGTCTGCCAAGTCAACAGCTGCAGAAGAAACTGCACCCGTGCTAGACATGTCAAGCTCCACAGCTGGAATGCGATCATAACCGTTATCAGTCGCGTATTGAGAAATACGAGACATGGTCTGAACGGTAACTGCTGGATACTTGCCGACTGCGGTCTCGTTAGAGGTCATAGTTGCATCGGCGCCGTCAAGAACAGCGTTAGCGCAATCAGAAGCCTCTGCACGAGTTGGAACTGGAGAGTTAACCATTGATCCAAGAACTTCGGTAGCAACGATTACTGGCTTTGCGTATTGGCGAGAAAGCTCAATGCAGCGCTTGGTAACGAGTGGAACCTGCTCAAGTGGCATCTCCACTGCCATATCTCCACGAGCAACCATAATGCCGTCGAAGGTCTTAACAATCTCTTCCAAGTTTGCAACAGCCTGTGGCTTCTCAATCTTTGCAACGATTGGAATGCGGCGGCCTTCTTCGTCCATGATTTCGTGAGCGCGATCAATATCGGTAGCAAAACGCACGAACGACATTGCAATAATGTCTGCACCCGTGCGAATAGCCCAACGAAGATCAGCCTCATCCTTTTCAGTCAATGCTGGAAGAGAAACGGCAACGCCTGGAAGGTTAATGCCCTTGTGGCTAGAAACTGGGCCAGCAACAACAACCTTAGTGTGTACGTCGTTGCCTTCTACCTTTGTAACCTCAAGACGAACCTTGCCATCATCAATCAAAATTGGATCGCCTGCGTGGCAATCTCCTGGCAAACCCTTGAAGGTTGTGGAAGTGCGATGCTCATCACCCTCAATATCGTCTGTGGTGATAACGAACTCTTGACCCTCTTCCAAATAAACCTTGTCTTCGCCGTCAGCGTTCTTCTTGAACCAACCGCAACGAATCTTTGGGCCTTGCAAATCAACAAGAGCAGCAACATTACGACCAGTAGTCTTTGAAGCTTCGCGCACATTGTTGTAAACGCGCAAATGATCTTCAGGAGTGCCATGCGAACGGTTTAAGCGAGCAACATCCATGCCAGCTTCAACAAGCTTGGTAATGCCCTCTAACGATTCGGTAGCTGGTCCAATAGTATCAACGATTTTGGCTTTTCTCATAATGCCTGCCTGTTTCCTTTGTTTATTTTTAAATGGGAAAATACCCACTTTCCGAGTAATAGTGTACCAGCAAATTGTGACCTATGCGCAAAACTCGCGCTTATTTATTTACTACGATTAAACATGACTAACTTGCGACAGACTTACGACTAACTCACAATCAACTTGCGACTAGTCACGCTAACTTATCAATCATTTTCTTTCAGCGCAATCTTTCAGCGCAAGTTCTATAAGTTTATCCGTGTAATCAGCCTTTGTTATATTTTTTGGCTTTTTGCGTTACATCTTATCGTATATCACATTATATTTTGGTGCATTTTTAATCACATTAGTGTACATATTTTGGCGTTTTTATCACGCGATTATAGGCATTAACTAACACTCAGCATAAAACATGGATTTAGAAAACTTACGAGCATACCTACACTTTTTGAGTGCACAACATGGATATTATGTGCACTCTTTAACGATAGGAAAAGCTAGGCTTAAAGTCTCAAGATTTCTTATTTACCAACATTTTGGTTGCTGCAATAACCTTGTCTTTATGCTTAACTACATCTTCAATAGTCAATTTTTCAATGTCTCGAATGTAGCGCTCCATATAGTCAAAATCAGGCTCACCCTCGGGTGTTACTGGAAGGCAAAACGCATCTTTTTTGAACTTTATTATTGGTCTTAATGGTTTTACGATTTGCACTGGAATGACAATGACGACTTGAATAACGAGAAAATCGTGACCATTCCGCTGGATTGCGAAGAGACCATGCTTGTTGGGTGGATTAAGAACGAGCGCACGAATCTTTCCCCTGCAGCGCTTGCGTATATTTCTCAACTCGAATCTGTGCTAATTAAACACGGGTACCAGGTTATAAGTAGAGCTAAGTAGACGGCTTGCGTAGAAGTTTGTTGGTGTAACTGCGCAACAGAGCTACATAATAAGAGCTGTGTAATGAAAACTGCGTGTAGTGCTTTGTAATAAAACTACGCGATTCTGCTAATCAACACACATGCGTGAAAAGTGAGCATATGTGGGCTTGATGGGATTCGAACTATTGAGGGATTTACCATCCATCACGCGAAGATGTAAAAACCCATATGATAAAATCGAGTTGAGAGCTGGGGCTCCCCCTTACCCTTGACCCTTCACGGGGTAGGTTGGGGGGGGGGGAATGACCAGCTCTTTTGTAATAGTTAATTTTCCTGTTTTCTATTATGCAAACGCAATTTAGTTTCGTATCTTCTCTAGATAAACGTTTTTGAAGAATAGTATTTATTGAATCCCCTGTTACATTGTATATTCTAAAAAATAACGATATAATGAACGTAACGCGAGGGCCTCGCAGCTGCCGTTTACGTCAGATTGTTAGTCGAGGGGGTCCCTCGCAATTTTCATTTAAGTATATTTTTTAATATACAATTTATTCATCTTCATCGTAATCTGCAGAATGTTTGCGACGTGGAATCCCTAGTTTATCTGCCATTTCGTTATATGAATCAAGATAATCATCGTCAATAAGATTGTATGCTTCAATAATAAGTTCGCGAGGAGTATTTTGATGTTCCCATGCAAAGCTTAAGTAATCTGCTAATGCTTCATAAGGTTCTCCTGCGCCAATAGCATCATTAGCAAATTCTTTGGAAAATTCACTCATATATGGCTCAGCATAAGGTCTAAGTTTCTCAGCCATGTCATAATAAATTTTCTGCATGTTCATCAACTTTTCACTCCTTTCTTATTTTCTACAATTGGTAACGCGGTATTAACGCGCATACTTTTAATTGTTTACCACCTTTTGCAAGGTAGCTAAAATCTGATAATTGTTGATTTAATATAAAATTTATTTTTTATTCGTCTAATGGATCAACTTTACGCGGCAACCCTAAATCGTCTGCTATATCGTCATGTATATCGCCGCACTCATAAGGCTCTAGCAGGTTATATGCTTCGATTAACAACTCTTTAGGCGCACTCTTGTGCAACCATGCTTCTGCCAAATAGTCACCAATTGCAATTGATGGCTCTCCTGCTCTAATAGCACTATTGACTGCTTCTTTAGAGAGCCTATCCATGTATGGCTCAGCATAGGGACGGAGTCTTTCAACCATGTCATAATAAATTTTCATCATATTCATTAGCTTCTGATTCCTCTTTTATCTTCTACGTCATTACATGCAGTAACGATACTCTAACCTTTTTCTTTTTTGATAAACGCACTTCTAGGATAGCATCAGCTTATGTGTGAAGCCTGAAAAAGGGTTATAAGCAAAAACGCGTGGTACTCCTCAGACTAATGTTCCAGTCTTGAAAGCTGGTTGCCGAGGGCCACGCGTTGCAATTAAGATCATTACCTCATATGTGAAGAACAATTCCAACTACACATACTAGCTAGAATTTCTATGAATCAACACATATTCGGAAAGAATCTAAAAGCACCATGGCGCGTCATTGTAAGCAAGGACGAAAAGGATAACTCGCCCTTTGCGCCATGTCTCTACTAGAGTATCACGATACACATCGAACGTAAACACATTCGCATAAATCTTTGTACGGAAAAACTAATTTCGTTGATTTAACGAAGTCACCCCTCGCTTGCGTTGAACGCACAGTGCGCTTTCAACTTTGAGCAAGCTCGGCATTCCAAGTTGCTTTCGCGCGCACTGTGTTGCACTCAAGCAGGTTACCTCACCCCACGATGCGGGAAAACTTCCGTCTTTTCGCCGCTGATCGTGACTTAGTGGGATCACCCCCTCGTATGCGGGAAAGACCAGACCCATTGAGTACTGAAGTAGATGAGATAGGGATCACCCCCGCGCATGCGGGAAAGACTCTCGACGATTACGACGATGGCAACACACCGTAGGATCACCCCCGCGCATGCGGGAAAGACTCCTTGTAAAAAACAGAGTCGTAAATATATTGGGGATCACCCCCGCGCATGCGGGAAAGACAAAATGCGAATCAATGCAGCATATAAGAAAGGGGGATCACCCCCGCGCATGCGGGAAAGACCACGGTTTGCGCGTTGTGACACCTGATGAAAAGGGATCACCCCCGCGCATGCGGGAAAGACAGCCGCGTGCCTGTATGTTTAATTTCGGCATAGGGATCACCCCCGCGCATGCGGGAAAGACTGGTTTGTGACGCCTTGTTTTGTTGCCGTTTGAGGATCACCCCCGCGCATGCGGGAAAGACTTAAGTCTCTTACAGCGTCTGCGAGTTCGCTGAGGATCACCCCCGCACATGCGGGAAAGACATGAAAAATGAAAATTTGAGCTTATGTATAAGGGGATCACCCCCGCACATGCGGGAAAGACTCGTTTGAGTTCGTCTTCTAAGTGGATTTTTTGGGATCACCCCCGCACATGCGGGAAAGACTCAAAACCATCTCGCCAGTAGTACCTAAGCCAGGGATCACCCCCGCACATGCGGGAAAGACTGTAAAAATCTTATTTTATAAAAATGATGATGGGGATCACCCCCGCACATGCGGGAAAGACGATGATGCTTAGTTCTGATAATTGGCATGTTGAGGATCACCCCCGCACATGCGGGAAAGACCGAGTATTAATACTGGATATTTGAGAATTATTGGGATCACCCCCGCACATGCGGGAAAGACACTTAAAGATCCCAACAAAATGGCCATTTCTATAACAGAAACAGTCAAATCTCATTTACTTTTCCAATTCAAACTATCACAGAGAGTAGTACAATAATACTTTATTTTTATGAAATAAATTTTAACAATCCTTTCAAACGAAAAACAAGATGTGCTGTTAGTCTAGCATCTAGAAGAGCTCTATGTGGAACGGATTCAGCAATGTTGTATTCTTCTAGCACCGTTTTTAATTGGTAGTTTTTTAAAAATTTCTTTTCTTTCTTTACAAAACGAGAGATATCAAAAATTTTATTAATTGAAAGAGAATCATCAAGTTTTTCATCTAATGAAGATAAAGCAGAATTCAAAAATGACATATCAAATTGTACGTTGTATCCAAGTACTGGTAATTTTCCGACAAAATCAATAAATTCTTTTAATGCTAAATCTAATCCGACGCCATAAGACTCAAGCATTTTTGAGGTAATACCAGTTAGCTCAATAATTTCATTAGGAATAAAATTATTTTTATTAGAATTACTAACATTATCGCAATTAATATTTATTAGTTTTTGGAATTCTTCAATTTTCCCACCAATGAACTTAACAGCTCCAATTTCAATAATTTTATCAACTTTGCTATTTAAACCTGTGGTTTCGCAATCTATTACAACAAAATTCTTACTTATTTTACCAATAAAATCCTTCCAGTAATCGGTACAAGTTATTTTTTCATTATTTGTAGTAAATTTTGTAGTTTGAGAAACATTATCATGAATGAGATAACTAATATTTTCATTTACTAAATCATTCTCAATTAAATTAGAAGAAATATTAATATTTTTTCTACTTCTAACATTTGAAAATTTCCTTGCATTATGAAACTTAGCAGCATCACTAAATCCATATTTAATATCACCTTCCGCCATATCATTTGAAGGAATACTGACCAAAGGCAAACCGTCTAAGTAGACAACTTCACGATGAGAATGAATAGTCTTAAAATCGTAGCCAATTTCATTTCTGGAAGAAAAGCTCATTGTTACAGCACCATTCCCAACACTATCTTCTATGCGCTTCCACAATTCTTCTCTGATTCTACTGTTGAAGTTGCCAACGTAAACGCCTGTAGCAATTTCTTGCATCCACTTGGTTAAATCACCTCTTAAAGATAGTGGGCAGTTAGTCATCGTAATCACAGTTAACGGCATATCAATTCACCTCACTGTAATTTACGCCAGAAGCTACTAGAATTTCCTTATCGTCCCAAAGATGTATTACATCAACAGTAATTTGATCGTCAATCGGTATTTCAAGAAGATTTTGTATGTCATTAACAATACGAGACATTATGTTGCAATTTGCGAAGCAATCACGCATTTTCAAACGCATTAACCGTTCAATATCATCGTCGGATTCACACTGAGAAGCAATTTCAAAAGATGCAGGAATAGTTAATTCAGCTTTATATAAGTCTGCAATATCGTATACTAGAGAAAGATCATGGCCAGTATGCACGAAACCTAATCCAGGCGCTAAACCTAAAGCAGATATTATGCTATGCACTAAACCGTATAGGCATACGTTACCTACAGACAATGCTTGATTAACAACAGTACCACTTTCAAAATCATCGACTTTATAATCGCGGCCATTCCATTGAACATTGTATTTATTAGACATATCCCTATATATGCTTCTTACACGAGCTCCTTCTCGACCTCTTAATTGTTGCATAGTATATGACGATATATTTTCATTAGGGAAACGCATTTGATACATTTTTCTCGCAACACTCAATCTAGACCTATTATTCGTAACAAGTTTTGCCTGTTTTTCCAACAATCTTGAGCTTCTTGACAATGCTCTACCATGAGCATAATTGCGAACCCCATGCTCACCAACCCAAACTATGCTTGCTCCAACATCTCCAAGTAATTCCATTGCTCTATGAGTAATCTCCGTGCCAGGACCTAAAAGTAAAACTCCAATCATTGCAGCAGGAACTCTTATAGTTCCATTTGCATCAAAGACTGTAACAGCACTATCAAGACGATTAATTTTCGCATGCTCTACGTATATAAAACTCACTCTGTCGCTTATACGTGGAAGCTCTGATATTTCAGCTTTTTGAGCACCGAATTTCTTTTTCATACTGTTACAGCCTTTAATAAAATAGCGTCATTTATTTGAGTTGCATAAAGGAATTACTGTCATCATTCCAAATCCATATGCTTTCTTTTTCCCAAATCCTTCTATCAGTGTTTTACGCATAATATCTGCGTTACTAATTGTTAAAATACCTTGATAAACAGCTTTACTTAATCGAATAGGTTTTTCTGACTTTGTAAATAAGCTATATCCGCGTTCAACAATAGCGAATTCATTTTCGTTCAACGAAAAACCTAATTTTTGTGCACGATTAAGCAAAAAATTCATCTGCTGATCATAAGTAACATGTGGTACTACCCTACCTCTAGTAGTGCGAGTTTCACAAGTATCAGAAATAGCAACAACAGGATTAAGAGTTACTCTAAATTGCATTTTCATGCCATTTGTTAATGAACTCAAAAACTTATCATAATTCTTACTTGACGCCGTTCCTATAACACCATACATCTCTAGACGTTGCAAATCTGGTTCAGAATCACTAACTATAAGCAAGTAATGTTTCCCATGCAAAACATCAACTCTCCATAACTTTCGGCTTCTTTCATGATTCTCCCATTCTTCAGGAAAACTTTGCTCAACCCAGTTATGGAAAGCTCCTACAGATTTAAGATCTCTCAAAGATGAGGGTTTTTTATAATCAATTTCAACTCTACTCAAATAAGACATTTAAGACTCCAATCCAGAAAAAGCATCATGCTCAGCAATAAAATCTCCAGTAGATTTCACATGCTTACTATCTGATGAAATACCTTCCGAATCCAAATTATTGTGAAGAATTCTCTTAATAGGTATCTCCATTTTTGACTCGTAACGGAATCCGAATTTTCTTTCTTTGTTAGAGAAAGAATTAACGAAATCCTTGCGCAATCTACGAACTGATTCCTGAATTTTATAAGTATTAATATCGTCTTTAACTAATTCTGATGCAGCTTTATCTACTAAATCAGAATCAGCATATAAGGATATAGATACTTCATTGCATGATTCATTAGAAGACTCTGATGCTTCAGATAGTCTAGAAGTATTAAATCTTTTTTCAGACCACTTGTTTGCAAGCCACTCATACTTTAATAATGCTTGAATTACTCCGCAATCTTCCACGCCTAGAATAAAATCAGCCGTAGGAGGCAGCGATCTTCTGCCTAAACTAGATTGAAAATATGGCGAGCGCAAAGCATCGTTAATGCTATCGAGGAGTTTCTCATTGTCAGATCCTATTGCAACAAGAAATATAGCATCTTCTAGATAGTAACGATTTGTAACGTAATTTTTTTCAAAATCACCGTTAGGCTTATGTTTTGCAGCAATATGATAATCTTTAAGTAGATTTCCTTGCTGATCGATTCGTACTGCAAAATCTAAATCATTAAGTTTCGCAATATTTTCATCACAATCTGTACTTCTTCTATACCCAAAAGCTGCAGCAATCATACCTATTACCGCACTTTTAGATGGATAGTAATCTGTGTGACGAGTTTCAAAATGAGAATCTGTGCCCCACGATTGCAAAGGTCCAGCAAACTTCAGTAATAAACTTTTCATAAGCTTCCTAACTGTTAAACACTAAATATCAACTAATAAGTGTTATTTATTAAGAAATTTACTGAAGCAATTCGGAGACTTTAGAAGAAAAATCATCCAATAATTGTTGCATACTTTGCTCTTCTACGCCTAATTTAATCTCCTCATTTGAAGAATCCATTGTCACATAGAATGATGCAAGTGGCTTATGAACAAATTTTTGAACTTTCTCGTATTCTTGAGATAGTTTCTCAATAGATTTTGAAACATATCCATCTTTTGCTTTTACTGGATCTTCAAATGCGCTAACTAAGTTTACTGGCCTGTCATCTCTTAAAGTTACCACAAGCATTTGCGGCAAAGTTTGATTAGCAAAAGTATTTACTTTTCCAGTAGGCATTGCATTAGCGAAAGCTTCAATAAAAAGCTTAAGAGCATTAATTGTAGATTCTTTGTTATCACTCAACTGATGACTAAATTCATGTACTGCAACATTTGCATAACGATACAGCGTTGAAGAACTATATTCTATTGTTCCAAGCATTCCAGCTCCAGCATTATCATCCGCAGATAAGTCATCAACAGCAGTATAGTAATCAAATTCAGCACGAACAGCGTGAGTGGAAATTGCGTGAGCAACTTGCGAAGAAGCGTCCTCATTAAGTGATGGGTCGTCTGCAAGCATGCGGCCGAATAACGCAATATCAATAGGTGGATTATCTTTCAAGATTTCTTGCAGTTGCTTCTTGTCAGTAACATTATTGATTGCTGCTTGAGCTAGAGAATTTGCTTGAGTCTCTCCTAAGAAGAATAAAGCTTTTGCTGTAGGAACTGTTTCTCCCTTATCTGTTTTAGTTTTAACGCCAGCAGTATTTAACGTTTTATCTGCTAAATCTAATGCTTCTTGTTCAGATAATTCTGGTTTTAATGCAACAATTTTATCGGCAACGTATTTAACAATGTTTTTGCTTCGTATTCCAACATTAGATTCTCCGCTGTGTTCTTTGAAGTATTCACGCATTGAGTGCTTCCAGCATTGAGAACTTACTCTGGTTCTAGTTACACCGCCATATTGAGCAGTCTTTGGACTGCCCGCATCATCGCGATTAATATTGCATGGTGGAACAGTTTGGATTGCTTGAATATCTAAGAATAAGTGAGCGTTCATGATTTTACCTTTCTAAGTTTTAGTTAATTGTTTGATAACGCTGTTTTTGAAATATGTAATTTTTAAAATATGTGATGTTGTTAAAAAGTTATTGCTACTAGCTGAAGCGATAGTATTCTTGTGCCCAAGAAAGTCTTACTTTTTCTGAATTTTCAAACTGAAGCAAATATAAATCGCGAGCTAGTTTAGAATAATCAATCGCTTGTTGATTTTCTTTTGTTCTGCTTTTTAGTAGTCGAACTAGTTGACGAAGGTAGTAATAAAAACTTTCATAATCGCTTGCAGTAATCATAACACTAAAGCGCCTATCCATAGCTCCACGTACGCCTTCGTCACTTCTTAGTGCTCTTAAAGCTGTTCCCATATTGTTATAAGATTTTTCATTTTCTAAATCTTCAGATTTGTTCAAATCTTTATAACTTGATTTTTCTACAACACCTTGCTCGTACAATGCGTATATTTGCAAAGTGTTTATAACAGCTCGCAATTGGTAGGTAACTTCACCATATTTATCTATGAAGCTTTCTGGCACATTGTTTAATATCCATGGCCATATTTCTACTGACTGACTTAATGGCTTACCAATTGTGTGGCGTAGTTGAGCAAGCATAGCTCGTCTCGATGCAATATCTGAGCTGTTCAAAAATTGATTTATGATTTTGCTAATAGCGCTTGATACTTCAACAGATTTGCTTTTATTTTCAGCCATAATAGCCTCCTTTCTATGTCTTTTATTTTCCTGATAATTTTTTTAAGCGACTAGTAAAAATGTTGTAAGCTGTAACTATATTTTTTGTAGATTCTTTCTCGCTTTGATCAGATGGTCTACCTGTAAAATCGCGCAATGTCGCATTTTCTAGCATTCCTTTTGCTTCATTTATGAGTATGTTATGCAAAGTATTTCTCCATTGAGTACAACGTTCATTCATTGAATCTTTTGGTTTAATATTTGCTAACCATTCTCTAAACGGTTGATCAACTAAGAAATAAGCCTGACTAATGTACTTAGCAGAATATTTAGTTGCATCATCTTTATTTCTATTACGTATTTCACATATGTCTAGAAGAAATTGCTTGTAAATGAATCCTATGGCAGATCTTGTATACTCAACTTCATTGTTAATTCTGTATACCCATCCATCGTCAGCATTATCAGTTACTACGACTTCATCAATATATAAAGTATCGCATATTTCATCTGTAGGAACCCAAGATGTAGCATTACCATCATCTTTCATACTTATAGCTTGCAGTGAAATAGAAGAGCCAGCAATATCATGTTTAATTTCGTTCAGCCATTCCATAATTCCCGGTTTATGATTTTTTACACTACCATCGTATAATTCTTGCGATGTAAGGAGTCCAAATGATCTCCACATAGCTTCTTCTGTTCTATGCTTCCTTGGAGTGTATTTATCCTTGTTTTCACCTTCTTTGTTATACTGCCATACTGTCATTGGTTCAATAAAAGCATTTTTATGATTAATATCAGGAAGTTTCACTATAGAAACCGATATTGGTTTGTCAATACTAATATCAGGATTTATATATATTGCTCTACTCCATCGAGTGTAAAGCTGGGAAACATTGTCAATAAATGTTTCATAAAACGAATTTTCAATATTTTCTGTTCCTGAATATTCCCAACATGGCTTTTGTTTTTTCTCAGGAGATTGCACATCGCCAACAAGTACACAATTAAGCATAAGAGTTTCAAATAAATTTGCTCCTATTATCTCAATACCGCCGAGATCAAAAAGCCAACCTTTAGAAGCTTTATATTTTTCCGTACCAAACATGGTCTTATCTGCTAATCCAGCGTATGACTGTAAGGTAATAATCCACCTTGCTAATTGTGGTTCAGTAAGTGACGATTTGTTATTATCAACATTATCTTTTGGAGAAAATACAGCTATTTTATTGTTACTTTCAGAAATCAATCGATTTATATTTTTACCTGATATCTCACTAGGAGATTTACCGCCAAGCTTTTTACTATCGATATCCTGTTTAAGTACTTGTAAAAATGGATATTTGTCATCAAAAAGGTAGAAATGATCATGCCATTGTTCTAAATATTTGAAAACTACGTCTGGAAACTTTTTTGAATTCCAAACTTCGCGCCAAATATCCATTGTTTCTTCATTGAAATCATCTTCACTATCTTCACCTGAATCAAATTCACGAGAATTTCCCTGAATATCGTACCTAGAAAAAACAGTATGAAGCGCAGTAAGCAAAACGCGAAGCAATGCAAAGTCCTGAGTTTTCATATCGCCAGCAAGAGCTTTATATTCAGATGCATGCTTAAATACATCTGTCATTGATACGAGCTTATTGTGGCCTTTTTCGTCTACAATGACGGAAATCCAAGGCTCATCTAGTAGATTAAACCTGCTCACCTTTTAATTCCTTTCTGTCTTCTTCCGAACTCTTAATACATACAATACCACTTTTTTCAGAATACACAACTCTATATTTCGATATTTCGCAAATATTATTTTCATCGAATAGTAAAACCAAAGAACCTCGCAACCAAGGCTGATTATCCCAGTTTTGGAACTGTTCTTGCTTGCGTATTTTTTCTAACTCTTTAATTGTTTCTTCAACGCGATTACTGTTCGACACAAACATCCAAGGCAGTCTTACTGTTTCTTGAGCAAGATTCATTGCAACTTCTGAATCATCAATATTTTGTGAAATATCTTCACAATCATGGAAAGTTCCATAGCCGTATCCAACTTTTTTCACAGCAATAACTTCTATAGATTCGCCGCTATTGCGAACTTGGGCACATGCAAATTCATCAGATTCATTTGTAATTGAATTTTTCAATAAACCGACGATAGATTTTTTGCCGATTTCTGATTTTGGATTTTCAATTCTATATGTTTTTGCAACACTTTCATTACTATTTCTTACTGAATCATGTTCCCTTTTTGCAGAAACATACGCATATCTCAAATCTTCTTGTAACTCTAAAGGATTATCTCCATAAACTATTTGCACTAATCGAGAAATATCTTGAGGCATATTTATAACATCTGGCAAATAATATTGAGTTCTCATAAGTAAATATTTACCGTAAATAGACTCTGAACCTTTATCAAATTCATAACACTCACTGGTTCCCAACACATATAAAATTGGCTCTTTAAAATAATCTGGGCGTTCTAACGTATGTCTTTGTAATCTGCCAGCACGTTGAAGTAATAAATCTATAGGAGCAAGATCAGTAAACAAAACATCAAAATCAACATCAAGAGACTGTTCCAATACCTGTGTACCGATAATTATTGCACGAGCAGGTCTATGAGCATTCTTGCCAATCATATTGCAAATCTGTTGTTCTTTTCTAACTCTATCTGTAGCAATAAATTGCGAATGAATAACTATAACTTCTTCGTCAGTAAACTCATCAACGCACGCACTATAAATTTCTTGAGCTCTTTTAACTGTGTTTACTATAATTCCAGCAATACCACCATTATTCAACAAAGATTTAAGCTCATTAACAAGTGATTCATGTAAGTTATCATCTGTTATTTTTCTTACAGAAACAGATTTATTATCACTAGCATCATTTTCAATAAATTTTTGTTTTACACAGTTTTTATCACTGTACGTAATTAAAGGATAATTATTTGTTTCAAAATCAACATTAGATTTATCACATTCTCTCCAATTAAACCCAAACAATCCACACATATAAGCTTTTATAAGTTCTTTTCTACGCTTAGCAGGTAAAGTAGCAGAAAGTAACACAACAGGAACTCCGTATGCTGCCATCCAAATAAGAGATTCTTCAAGATACTTATTCATATAAGCGTCATAAGCATGCACTTCGTCAATAATTACAACTTTTTTACTTAAGCCCAAATGACGAAGCATAAGATGTTTTTGCTTTAACGAAGCTAACAAAAATTGATCTACTGTACCAACAACAAAGTCATCCAACATTGCGGTTTTTCGTCCAGTAAACCAATCATTAAGTATTACTCCATTATTATTTACATCATTATTACTAGAACTACTATCACAACCATCATTCATATTTTGCATTCCATGCGGCAAATGCGCATAATCTGCATTCAGTTCAGCTTTACCATGAACTAAACGCAAACCAATCTCACCCTGAAAATCACTATTCACACTTTTAAGCCAATCCTCAACTCGCCTAAACATTCCATTAGAAGTTGCTTGAGTAGGAAGACCGAAGAATACTCCGCTTCTTCCGGTTAGATTTGCTAATTGCTCAGCAGCAATTAAAGAAGCTTCTGTTTTTCCTGAACCCATTGCAGATTCAAGAATAAAAATTCCAGGCTCTTTGCAATGAGAAATGACATCGTGCAACGCTGTCTGAATACTATTCGGCAAGAAACCAAAACGATGTTTGTATATTTGCGAAACATTACTACAATAATTTAATGATTCCCATACGTCTTTAGAACCATGTTGTAACCACCTTTCCCAGCCTTTTCTATATCTTTCTTCCTGGTTTTCTATTAAATCTTTCTCTATTGGAATAAGCGGAAAATAGTGTTCATTACTAGCAATCCAATCAGCCATAATTACCAATCCACACAACAAAACTTGTGCTGGCTCACTTATTTCAGGAAGATCATCTACATTAGAAAAATCATTTCTTTCTAAAGCCCAATTCAAAATATCATTCTGCAATTTTTTCCATAATTTACTATTATCACTTTCAGTTTCACTTTGATAGTAATGGTCAGCATACGCAAATTCATTACTTTTATAAACCAAATCATCATCTAAAGGCTTACCGTGATGAGCACCAACGATTGCACAAATTCCTTCAGGAACTCCAGCATTAGAAAGAATAGCTTGACCAGTTATAGTGTGATGACTACTCGAGCAATCTTCTGCCTTAATAATAAAATCATCGATATTTGTAAAACCAACAATAGCTAACTTATTTTTTAACGCAATATCTAAATCTTCTGATTTTGAATACGATTTTCGAAACTGAAAAACGGGAGTAGCTTTACCAATATCATGTATGCATCCTAAAAATTGAGATAACTTTTTTGCATCAACGTGTTTACTTAATGAAGATTCAATCAATCTTCGCTGACCATCGCTAAGCCAATGATCCCATAATTGACCAATAACATTTCCAGTATCTTCAAGGTGTTGAGCAAGAGGAAGCCATTGCATTACTCCATTAACTTCTCTCTTTTTACCCCATAATTCAGGATTAACAACATGATTACAATTCATGATTACCGTCTTCCCATTTTTCTTAATCCACAATGATTATTAAATAATGGCAAATATACTCTCAATAAGAGCTTTAAGAAAGATTGTGTTGCATATTTATTACTAAACTAGTTGAGCTTCAAACGTATTGCATGCATTTGAAGCTCAAGTAATTGCCTCGCCAATGCGAGAAAGACGATAGAACACGAAACATAGAAGGATCACACCCGCGTATGCGGGAAACTCTATCAAAAGCGATTATACATCAACAACATTGTTATTGTGATTCCTTAATCTAGATCTTCTGCGTATCCAGTTAAGCCAGATTGTATAACAAATACTAGCTTTCTGAGAGCAATATATAACTCTTGCGCAAGTAAAGAAGATGTAGGTGTTTAACATATAAGAATAGTATCATTAACAAAAATAGACATAATGCAAGTGTATCAAAATTGTTGCGTTAAGGAAACAGTTTTGATACATGCAGCCGCGATGCTTTCAAAATAAATTATTTATTGTTGCATTGGTATTTACTAAAGCACAAACAATAAATTGCGACTATTTATATTTGTGTACTAAAATATTCTCATTAAAAGCAACAAGTTAGTTGGAGATTAAGAGATTAAGAGATTATGGAAGATAAAAGTCTTGATTTAACTAAACCCATTCTTGGTTTTTTGAAGACAGAGAATAATGATTCTTCTGAAACTGTAGTTATGTTACACGATAACGGACTGAAATTTGAACTGTCTGTGTTATTTAAAGAACTTAGTGGTCAAATTTTTAGGTGGTTTTTAAGGAGAAGAGTTACACATATAAGAACTGATGCAGGATATGAAACAATAAATAGATTGCCTGTACCTAATATTTTGCGGGTTTTATCTCTAGGCAATGTATATACGCTAGTCGGATCGATTCGCTAAGCTTGCTCAAAGTTGAAAGCACAGTGTGCTTTCAACACAAGCGAAGTACGTTAACATCCTGTGCCCTCGACCCCAGAGCGTCGACATGTTTCCTCAAACAGCCAAATCACGCTCAAAAACCGCGAGACCCCAGCTTACAGTGATTTTTCGCATCACCTACGACACTAACATATTCAAAATTATCAAATTTTACGTAAAGCAGTAAAGCATATATAGTCCTCCTTCATTTTGGTATATCTATATACGCTCTAACACTAGATAATATCAAGTTTTATTATTAGCCACTCTACCTGTATTTATTATCTACCAGTATTTATGCCAAACATATTTTTGGCACACGCATAAAACGTCCAAAAAACGCCCCCCACCCATAGACTTTTTCCCATGTTAAAGAGAGCATCATCATACGTAACTATTCTCATAACATGGCTACTACTATTCTTAATCTTTACACCATTCGCTATTAGAGAATACGTTTTTTCTGGAACAAGAAATACTACGCTAGATATTCTCATAGCATTAAACGCAATCTTCATAATCTACTTTTGGCTAAACGGTACAAAAGATATAATCTATGTACTATGGTTCTACCTGCATAAGAAATCCATTACACAATACGTTCAAAAAGTCTCTCGCATGCCAATACCAGCAAACAAGCGTATAGTAATGCTCTACTGTACTTGCAACGATTTTGAAGACGACTCACTCACGCAATGCTTAAAACAAAAGTACGCCGAATCAGTCAAAACAGTAATCCTCGATGATTCTAGTGACCCTAATTACAAAAATAAGGTAGACGAATATTCTAAAGAACATAATGTAGAAGTAGTACGCCGCGAAAATAGAAAAGGATTCAAAGCGGGAAATCTCAACAACTATTTACACGGACGAACTGACTACAATTACTTTGTTATTCTCGACAGTGATGAAATCATCCCTTCAGATTTTATTATTCGATGCTTACAATACTTCCAATACTTTAAAAACGCTGGAATCGTGCAATGCAATCATGTAGCAACACGTAACATTAACCGCTTTATGCACTTACTACACATTGGAGTGAACAGCCACTGGCCTGTGTACCAAACAATGAAACATCACTATGGTTTCATGTCTCTACTAGGACACGGTGCAATGGTAAACAGAGAATGCTACGAAGCAGTAGATGGATTACCAAAAGTTGTTGCTGAAGACTTATGCTTATCAATCGAAGCACGCAGTAAAGGATACTATGTTACTTTCGCACCAAACATAACATGCGAGGAACAATATCCGATTGACTATCTAGCTTTTAAGAAACGACATAGTAAATGGGCTCAAGGTAATTTCAAGTTCATGAAATGCTACACTAAACGCATTTTCACATCTAAAATGCGATGGTTTGAAAAACTAGATATTTTCTTATTCACCTACAACCTACCATTAACATCACTTTTCACATGCTATGTAGCGATGAATATCATATTCTTCCCAGCGCTACACTACGATTTACACTATCCAGCATGGCTACTTTTACCAACCTTAATATTCTTCATGGCACCTATGCTAAACGACGTATTCTTCTGGCTTGGTAAAGTATCTATCAAACATTTACTACTCTACATGCTTTTTACTTTCTGCTTGTACGGTTCAATGCTTTACGTGTCAATGAAATCATCATTCCTAGCACTTACAGGAAGAAAAGCCGTATTTGTTGTAACACCAAAAACAACGCAACATATTACGTTAGTTGAATCATTACGAATGAACATTCAAGAAATAATATTCTCAATAGTTCTTATCACTCTCTCATGCGCATTCAAAGGCGGAATACTACCAGTCATTCTCATAGTAGTACCAACGCTAGTAGTACCAACGCTAGTAGTACCAACGCTTTTCAGCATATATTTAACAATGTACTCGAACTCTAAAAAACCTATCGATACGCCACACCATGTTAGAAACAATTACAAAACAAGAAGACCACTCGCACACGCATACAGGTGATATAAGCCCACAAAAAATAACAGTTTTTAAAGAAACTTGTAAAAAGTAGAAATTAGGGCGAGCACGTTAATTTCTGCAAAATGCCCGCCTTAATTTATGGGATTTATGTGCTGCAATTAACGCGTGATTAATCACCATTAATCACGCTCACTTAATAGCTTACTTATTAGCCGCATCCATTTGACGCAACTCTTTCTTTAGATCGCGTATCTCGTCGCGCAAACGCGCTGCAAGCTCGAATTGCAACTGTTCTGCAGCAACATGCATTTGCTCGCTCAAATTCTTAATCAAAGACATAATATCGCTTTGTGGCAAGGCCGAAATATTCGCCATGCGCTTTTCTTTGCTTTGCTGCCCAAGATTTGGCTCTTTTGGCACTCCATAATGCGAGTTTCCAGCCTTATTAGCATTCCTGTAACCGCCTGCTAGCAAAGTTTGAGTATCAACATCCTCCTTAGCGAGCATGTCGTTCACATCGCTAATCTTCTTTCGCAAAGGCTTAGGGTCAATTCCATGCGCCTTGTTATACGCGATTTGCTTTTCGCGACGTCTCTCCGTCTCACTAATCGCCTTGCTCATAGCATCCGTAACGCTATCCGCATACATAAGCACAGTTCCCGAAACATTACGAGCAGCGCGGCCAATCGTCTGAATAAGCGAACGGTAAGATCTTAAGAAGCCTTCCTTATCTGCATCCAAAATCGCAACAAGCGAAACTTCTGGCAAATCCAAACCCTCACGAAGCAAATTAATTCCAACAATCACATCAATTTTGCCTTCGCGAAGCTCGCGCAAAAGCTCCACTCTGCGCAAAGTATCAACATCCGAATGCAAGTACTCAACTTTAATACCAAGCTCCAAAAAGTAATCAGTTAAGTCTTCCGCCATTTTCTTTGTAAGCGTAGTAACAAGCACGCGCTCATCTTTTGCCACACGCGCCTTGATTTCCGCAAGCAAATCGTCAACCTGCCCTTCCACGGGCCTAACCTCAATCTTAGGGTCCAGCAAACCTGTAGGCCTAATAATCTGCTCAACTACGCCATCCGAAAGCCCAAGCTCATAGTCTCCAGGGGTTGCAGAAAGATACACAGTTTGACCAACATGCTCCAAAAATTCGTTCCACTTTAACGGGCGATTATCCATTGCGGATGGCAGCCTAAAGCCATGCTCTACAAGCGTTCTTTTGCGCGAAGCATCTCCCTCGTACATAGCTCCGATTTGCGGCACTGTTACATGCGATTCGTCTAAAACAAGCAAAAAGTCATCTGGGAAAAAGTCAAGAAGCGTATGCGGAGGCGTGCCAGCCGCGCGGCCGTCAAAATGCCTCGAATAATTCTCCACTCCTGG
The DNA here is from genome assembly GCF_056746795.1 of Gardnerella sialicivorans subsp. sialicivorans. Taxonomy (NCBI): domain Bacteria; kingdom Bacillati; phylum Actinomycetota; class Actinomycetes; order Bifidobacteriales; family Bifidobacteriaceae; genus Gardnerella; species Gardnerella sialicivorans. The sequence continues at coordinate 17,975 of NZ_JBWPXA010000002.1, read as the reverse complement.
GCACACACCCACTTGGCGAAGCATCTCCAAATCGTACGTAGTCCTCATTTCCAAACGCTGAGCTTCCAGCAATTTATTTTGCTTTTTAAGCTGCGCTACTCTCTCACTAAGCTCCGACTCAATCGCCTCTAACGCGCGCTCCATGCGCTCAGGTCCTGCAATATAGTGAGACGCTGGGAAAATATGAACGCTACTCTCCTGGCGAATCATTTCCCCCGTAAGCGGATGCAACATTGTAATTCTGTCGATTTCGTCGCCAAAAAACTCAATTCGCACAGCCAATTCCTCGTACACAGGAATAATCTCAACCGTGTCGCCTCGCACCCTAAAAGTTCCGCGCGTAAACGCAATGTCGTTACGCTTGTATTGCATGCTCACAAATTGGCGAAGAAGCGTGTCTCGCTCAAGTTGCTGGCCAACGCTTAACATAAGCATTCGCTCGGCATACTCCTCTGGAGTACCGAGTCCATAAATGCACGAAACAGTAGCTACAACAACGCAATCCCTACGCGTAAGCAAATTCGCTGTAGCCGCGTGACGAAGACGCTCAACATCATCGTTAATATTCGAGTCTTTTTCAATATACGTGTCTGTTTGCGGAATATACGCTTCCGGCTGATAGTAATCGTAGTAAGACACAAAATAGCTCACAGCATTATCTGGCATAAGCTCGCGAAATTCCGCGCAAAGCTGAGCCGCCAAAGTTTTATTCGGCTCAATAATAAGAGTCGGTCGTTGCAAACGCTCAATAAGCCAAGCGGTTGTAGCGGTTTTGCCAGTTCCCGTAGCACCCATTAAAACAACGTCGTTTTCACCGTTTTCAATGCGATTTGCCAGCTCGTCTATTGCTTGCGGCTGGTCGCCAGAAGGCTTGTATGGCGCTTTTACTACAAAAGGCTTGTTTGTACGCTGAATTTTATTCGACATTATTTTTCTCCAAGAGCATTTTATTTATTTTACTAAAACCCAACAATCGCGCGGTTGCTTGCGACTTTTCCTTGGGTCTCTAATGCTCCTTACTAATCCTTACTAATCCACGTTTTAATTTTTGAATCAACGCTTTTAAGCATAACTTCCATAGGCTTTGTAGAATCAACTACAAAATCCGCGATTTTCTTGCGCGCATTCTCTTCAACTTGATTATTTATGCGCTGTTCAGCCTGATTCTGACTCATTTTGCGCTCACTTATCATTCGCTCAATGCGAACATCCTTAGGTGCTTCAACTGTAATAATATAGTCAAAACTAAATGGAATGCTGTCAATTACTTGCGCAAGCAGCGGAATATCGTGCACAATAATAGAGCTCAAAGCGCCTAATGCACTGCAATTCTCTTTAGAAATTTTATTAACATATTCGTTTCTATATTCGTTTCTATATTCGCTTTCTAAAGTCTTTGCGCAATCATAAATAGCAGGATGAATAATAGATTCAAGCTTCTTACGATTTTCACAACTCTCGTCGGAGTTACCAAAAACATGCTTTGCAATAAACTCGCGATTTAAAGACCCATCATTCTTAACAGCATCTTCCCCAAAAATGCTCACGATTTTCCGCAAGACTACGCTTCCTGGCTCCACCACTTTACGCGCTAAAACGTCGTAATCTATAACAAACGCGCCAAGCGAACGCAAATGATTTACTACTGTAGATTTTCCAGCCGCGATTCCGCCCGTTACAGCAATCCGCATCATTGTCATATTTTGATTATAAACGATACATTTCTCACAATAGCGTAAGTTTTAATTGACCCAACTAAAACTTCTTATATAGCACGCAGTAAATAGACCCGTAATAAGATTTCCAATTATCGGTTAATAAACTGTATCCAAGCTTATTATAAAAATCTAAAGCAACAGCATTGTTATCTTTTTCTGTAGATAAAATTATTGTTTTATACAATTTAAGATTTTCGACTTTCTTCATAAGCGCACTGCCAACGCCTATATGCTGAAACTCAGGATCTACAAACAACTCATTTAACTCTAAGCTTTGATTGAACCAATCATAATTTTCGGATAAAAATGGCTTAATTTGATTCGCATACCAATTATCTTTCAATAATTCTATGCCATATAAAACACCGATAATACGATTATTCATCATAGCAACAAGTAAAAGCGCACTATTGTTATATTTCAAACTATCTAATATGCGTTCACGAACATTATCTATACGATCTAGTTCTTTAGGGAATGCTTTTAGATATAAATCTAAAATTATATTCATATTGTTTTTGGCTTCTAAATAATCTAATTTTTTAATTTCAATGTTCTTCATAAAATTATTCTTCTAAATACTTCCGCTTATATTTACTCAATCACTATAATTTATTATTTTTTAAAAGATGCGTTTTGGAAATTGAATTCTAAAACGCATCTTTTATTTGTAAAATTACTTATAAATCTTAATACTAAATATTTATTTTTAGTCTTTTAACTCAGCACCATCAGCATCTTGATGCCACTTAGTTCCAGGCTTTGAGCAAAGAATCAAAATACCCTCAACCAATGCCCATATTCCCGTAATAATCAACAGGAAACCAAAAGAAAGAACAGAAATAAGCAGCTGTGCAATCGCCTTTCCTTTAAAACCAAGGTAAAAATTGTGAATACCTAATGTGCCTAAGAAAATCGCTAGCAAACCTGCAACAATTTTATTGCGCGAGCTTTCTAAAGTCGCTTTAGCGTTCTCCTCACTATTCCCATCATACGAAGGGAACTGAGCATTTTGCTGATTGTTATCAAACGTGCTCATATTTTAACCATCCTTTTAGTAAATACGATTAGTAAATATGATTGACGTTTTACATCATATAATCACGATTCTTAAAAGAAAATTGATTGTACCTATATTTAATTACAAAACTTGAGTTATAAAATACTTGTCAAATGTACTCAAAATAGACGTTAAGCATACTCAAAATAGACGTCAAATATACTCAAGATACTCGTAAAACATTATGAACAACAATACGCAAGATGCCCCCGATGATTACTCACCGAGGGCATCTTAGTTTTTATTTACAAGCTTCTAGTAGAAAGTAGAAACTACTTCTTTTCGCTCAAAAGCTGTTCGCGCAAAGCTGCGAGCTGATCGGAATCAGCTAAAGCACCTTCGTTAGCTGCCTCAGAAGAATAGTTGGAAGCAACTTCTTCCTTCTTCTCTTCCTTAGCTGGCTTCTTTTCTTCAGCTTCTTCACTCTGACCATCAGCGGCTGCGGATTCTGCTGCAGCTGCGAGTTCCTTAGCGGCGAACACCTTGTGCTGCTCCCACAATTCGTGAGCTGCTGCATACTGTGCTTCCCACTCTTCGCGCTGCTGCTCGTAACCAGCAATCCACTCGTTAGTGTTTGGATCGAAGCCTTCTGGGTACTTGTAGTTTCCTTCTTCGTCATACTCAGCTGGCATGCCGTAGAGAGCTGGATCGAAATCTTCAGAATTTGGATCAACAGCCTCGTTAGCCTGCTTCAAGGAGAGCGAGATACGACGACGATCGAGATCTACGTCAATAACCTTAACGAATACTTCTTCGCCACCCTTAACAACAGTTTCTGGGTTCTCTACATGACGGTTAGCAAGCTCGGAAATGTGAACCAAGCCTTCGATGCCGTCTTCAACGGAGATGAACACACCAAACTGAACAATCTTAGTGACCTTGCCCTTAACAACCTGTCCAGGAACATGGGTGCGAGCGAAGCGCTGCCATGGATCTTCCTGAGTTGCCTTAAGGGAGAGGGAGATGCGTTCGCGATCGAGATCAACGTCGAGAACCTCAACGGTAACCTTATCACCAACCTTAACAACCTCGGATGGGTGATCGATATGCTTCCAAGAAAGCTCGGAAACGTGAATGAGACCGTCAACACCGCCGAGGTCAACAAACGCGCCGAAGTTTACGATAGAAGACACAACGCCTTCGCGAATCTGACCCTTCTTAAGCTGCGAGAGGAAGGTCTCGCGAACTTCGGACTGGGTTTCCTCGAGGAACTGACGACGAGAAAGCACAACATTGTTGCGGTTCTTATCGAGCTCAAGAATCTTAGCCTTAATCTTCTGGCCAATGTATGGGGAAAGATCGCGAACGCGACGCATTTCAACGAGGGAAGCTGGCAAGAAGCCGCGCAAACCGATGTCTACAATCAAGCCGCCCTTAACAGCCTCAATAACGGTACCTTCAACAATGCCGTCTGCATCCTTGATCTTCTCAATGTCACCCCAAGCGCGCTCATACTGTGCACGCTTCTTGGAGAGAATAAGACGTCCTTCCTTGTCTTCCTTAGTTACAACAAGGGCTTCGATGGTGTCGCCAACTTCAACAACATCATCTGGATCAACGTCTTTCTTGATGGAAAGTTCACGGGAAGGGATTACACCTTCAGTTTTGTAGCCGATGTCCAACAATACTTCGTCGTGATCAATCTTTACGACTGTACCTTCAACTAAATCACCATCGTCAAAATTCTTGATGGTTGAATCGACTGCCTTGATGAAGTCTTCTTCGGTGCCAATATCATTAATCGCAACCTTGGCGACTTCGTTATTATTCTCTGCCATTACTTATTAGTGGTTTCTTCTTGGGGTGGATATTACTCGATATTAAATTATGATTTATGCACGCGCACATGCACGCACTCTGTCAATGTTATATATAGGCATAGCCAAAATCGCCGTTTTACTTCGGGCGTGTCGCAGTATTTGATATTTACTACTTGCCACTTACTTGCCACTCGCTGCTCGCTCAGCCATATCAACAACATTAGCCAATAGCATTGCGCGAGTCATTGGTCCCACTCCACCAGGATTTGGCGAATACGCTCCCGCGACTTCTCTACAAGCAACATCAACATCGCCTTTTACGCGATACCTTCCCACTTCTTCATCAAAAACGCGAGATACACCAACATCAACCAACACACATCCAGGCTTAACATCGCAAGGCTTTACAAATCCAGCGCTGCCCATTGCCGCAATAATAACGTCGGATCGCATCATAATATCATGCAAATCGCGAGTGCGAGTGTGGCACAATGTTACAGTTGCGTCTACTCCCCTGCGCGTAAGAAGCAGCCCGATTGTTCGACCAACCGTGATTCCTCGTCCAAGCACGCACACATTTTTGCCTTCAAGATCAATGTTATAAGCGTCTAAAAGCGCCAAAATTCCTCGCGGAGTGCATGGCAAAGGCGTAACAATATCTCCCGAAATATGCATAACCAGCTCGCCCAAATTGTATGGATGCATTCCATCGCAATCTTTTGCAGGGTCTACTGCCTCAATAATCTTTTGGGAATCAACTCCCTTTGGCAAAGGCAATTGCACAATAAATCCCGTGCAAGAAGGGTCATTATTAAGCTGATTTACGGCTTTAAGAATTTCGTCTTCGCTAGCGTCTTCTGGCAAATCGCAGCGGATTGAGCGAATACCTACTTCTTCGCAATCCTTGTGTTTTCCAGCAACATACTTCAGCGAGCCAGGATCACTTCCAACTAAAAGCGTTCCAAGCCCTGGACTAATGCCTTTTTCTTTAAGCTTTTCTACTCTATTTTTTAAGTCGCTTTTAATACTTGCAGCTAGCGCTTTTCCATCTAACACAACAACCATGATTCACTCCCAACTATCATCACAATTTAACACATAGCAATTTTAACTTATCTAACAAATCGCACATATAATTCATGGATAGGCTATCGTGAGGTATCGAAGTGCGCGACACAACTGTTAATAAATGAATATTATAATAGAATGGTATTTATATTGCATAAGCAAGCTACAACAAGTTTTAACGAGTGCTAATGCTAATAACAACTTATGGAAGGGGCGCAAAGATGTGCGAAAATATTTTTCATTTAACTCGCGCAAAGAAAATATGCAAAGCTGTTTTAGCGTGCATAATTGTTCCATCAATGTTGATTGGTATAGCTGGGTGTGGCGCAAGCTCGCAATCTTCCAAAACTCCAACACAACCCAAAAAAGAAGTTAAGCAAATTAAGGTTGTTTCCACTCTTGAATCTTGGGCAAGTTTGGCTAGAGAAATCGGCGGAAACGATGTTGAAGTGCAATCTATAATCAGCAATCCAGATACCGACATCTCTGCATTTAAGCCATCTAGCAAAGATTTGCAAAAGCTGTATTCTGCGCAAGTCGTTGTGTCAAATGGCGCTGGCTACGATAGTTGGGTTGCAAAGCATACGTCTAAAAGCAGCGAGATTGTAAACGCAGCCTCCACAGTCGGCGCACTAAATGGCGATAACCCTTATCTTTGGTTCTCAAAAGATGCTAGAAACGAGATGGCTTCTAGCATTTGCAACGCTTTTTCTAAAGTCCTTCCTTCAAAAAAGAAGGTTTTTGCTAAAAGACTTGACGCAGTTAAATCGCAAGAAAATAAGCTTGATGAATATCTTGCAAACTTTGCTAAAAGTCACAAAAAGTTTAAGTACGCTTCAATAAATCCTGTTCTTTTCTGGCTTATGTCTGATATGGGCATTAGCGATTCTGCGCCTAAGGCATACGCTCAGCAAGTAGCGCAAGGCGAAGAAGTAGACAAAGCTAATATAGATGAATTCCAAAAGCTTATTGAAGAGCGAAAATTCGACGTACTTATAAGCAATAGTCAGCGTAAAGGCGACGATATTAGCATTTTGACTGGGACTGCTGGCAGAAGCTACACATCTGTAATGTGGGTTAATGAGCTTATGCCAACGTATGCAACAGATTTAAGAAAATGGGTTATGAAGATTTGCGAAGACATTGATAACGCAAGCAAAACTACGACCGATATGCGCAAAGATTTAGCAAAGCAAGAAGCTGATCAAAAGAAGCCTATTACCGAGAAGCCGACTGTTTCTCAGCCAGATCCAAGCAGGTCTAACGAGGGCCAGCAAGATCCTGGAAAGTAGGCGCACGCTTGAGAATGCGTAGATAATAAATACTTCATACTATTTATTAGCAATTACTTACGATTATTAGCAATTAGTTACGAATTAAAGATTTGCTGGCGATTTATCTGCAATCACTCGCAACGCAACTTCAATACCTCGAAGCATATCAGCTAAACTCATAGAACTCGTACTAGGCTTATTGAGAATCTGCTCAGGCAAATACGGAACGTGAATAAAACCGCTCTTAATTGGCAATTTTTTAGTCTGGCAATAATTACAAACACTGTAAAGCACGTCATTACACACGTACGCGCCAGCAGAAAAAGACACAGCCGCAGGCAATTTTGCTTTATTTAAAGCATCAACTATGTTCACAACTGGCAAAGTCGCTTTATAAGCCACATCACCATCCTGCACAACAGGCTCATACCAAGGCTTATATCCACTATTATCTGGTATGCGCGCAGCTCTACAGTTAATGCCAACATACTCAACGTTAAAACAAGCAGAACCGCCAAATTGCCCTAACGAAAGCACAGCATTAGGGCGGACTTCCTCTATTTTCTCAATAACTTTTTGCGCGCCCTTGCTAAATTCCGTAGGAATCTGCAAACGAATAAGTTCCACACCCTCAGGCGCATGCACTGATTGTGCAATCTCCCACGAAGGATTTATAGACTCATTATCAAACGGCGTAAAACCAGTAATCAAAATACGCATTAAAATACCCCCTCATACAACTCTTACTTATCAAGCTTTATCAAACTTTATCAAACTTTATCAAACTTTATCAAAATGCATTGCAAAAACTGTATATACGTATATACACTAATGCACTTGTATAGAACATTCATGATTCTATTACTTACTTCATGTTCATAGCAAAGTTTAAATGGTAATTACAACTTATACAATAATCAAAAACAACACACCTAGACTCACGATTAGCAAGACTCGTCTTAGTGTAATATGATTGTCTACTGGCGCGTGCTTAACGAACAATGTTGTTAACAGCGCGCATATAAAACAATATAAATAAACCATATAAATACAGATAAATCAAAAATCAATGACGAAAAGAGATTACCGATGACCAAGATTATTCAAATTGGCGCAAATCATGCTGGCACTGCCTGCGCTAACACCATTTTGAGCTACCCAGGAAACGATCTTACAATCTACGATCAAAATAGCAACATTTCCTTCCTTGGCTGCGGTATGGCTTTGTGGATTGGCAAGCAGATTCAAAGCAGCGATGGCCTGTTCTACCAGAAGCCAGAAGATTTCGTTAAAAAAGGCGCAAAAGTAAATCTGGAAAGCAAAGTTCTAGACATTGATTATGCAAAGAAAGAAGTTACTGTAGAGCTTAAAGACGGCACTGTTATTCACGATTCTTACGATAAACTCGTTCTAGCTACTGGCAGCCTTCCAAACAAGCCGCGCATTAAGGGCATTGACTTGGAAAACGTGCAAATGGTAAAGCTTTTCCAGAATGCGCAAACTGTTATTGCAAAGCTTCAAGAGCGCGATTTCCATAATGTTGTGGTTCTTGGCGGCGGCTACATTGGCGTTGAACTTGCGGAAGCTTTTAAGCGTTTGAACAAAAACGTGACTCTTATTGATATGGAAGACCATATTCTTAACGGCTACTTTGACCCAGAGTTTTCCGATAATTTGAAGAAAATTATGGAAGATAAAGGCATTAAGTTTGAGCTTGGTCAAACTGTTGAAGAGATTGTTGGAGATACTGAAGTCAAGGCTGTTAAAACAAGCAAGGGCACTTACGAAGCCGACATGGTGATTTGCGCTATTGGATTCCACCCGAATGTTGCTCTTGGAAAAGATCATTTGAAGCAATATGAAAATGGAGCTTTCCTAGTTGACAAGAAGCAGCAGACTTCCGACCCAGATGTGTACGCTATCGGCGACTGCGCTACAATCTATGACAACGCTCGAGACCGCGTAAACTACATTGCGCTCGCCACTAATGCCGTTCGCAGCGGCTTGATTGCAGGCCACAACGTTTGTGGCACTCCTGTAGAAACTGAGGGCGTGCAAGGTTCTAGCGCAATGATGATTTACGATTACAAGCTTGTTTGCACTGGTTTGAGCTTGACCGCCGCTCAAAAAGAGGGCATGGATGTTGATTACGTTGATTTTGAGGATACTCAAAAGCCTGCATTCATGGAAGTTGAGAATCCAAAGGTGAAGATTCGCATTGTTTACAAGAAAGACACTAAGGTGATTGTTGGCTGCCAGCTGGCTTCTAACTACGATATGTCTGCAGCAATCCACCTGTTCTCACTTGCTATTCAAAAGAAGGTCACGATTAAGGAGCTTGCTTTGTGCGATATCTTCTTTATGCCTCACTTCAACCAGCCATACAACTACATTACGATGGCAGCTTACACGGCTTTGTTGAAGGGCTGATTAGTTTCTGATTGGTTTAGGCTGAATCGCTTTTTATTGATTAGCTTAGGCTGAATCACTTTTTGCTGATTAGCTTATGATTAGCTTATGATTAGCTTAAATCGCGTTTATTAAACCAAGCAATTTGTTCTATAATGGAGCAGTTGCTTGGTTTTTTAATCATCCGCGCACAAATCGCGAACCAAAACGCGCATATTAGCGTAAGACGTACAAATTAAAACAAAGGAGTCTAGGATGAAACAGCTCTCTATTAAGCCAACTATTCATAAATTTGAAAATACGAGCGATTTTGCGCAAGAATTTAAGCTTGGCGAAGACGATTTGGTTATTACAAACAAGTACATTTGGGAGCCTTATTTTGGCAGCTTGAACCTTGATTGCAATGTGATTTTCCAGGAAAACTACGGCAAGGGCGAGCCAAGCGACGAAATGGTTGATGCGATTGTTCGCGATATTCACACTACCCCAAAGCGCGTGATTGGCATTGGCGGCGGAACCGTTTTGGACATTTCCAAGGTTTGCGCTTTGAAGCAAACAAGCCCACTCGAAGACTTGATTGATGGCAAGATTCCTGCGCAAAAAGGCGCGGATCTTATTCTTGTTCCAACTACTTGCGGAACTGGCTCCGAAGTTACCAACGTTGCCGTGTTCTCTCTTACAAAGCGCAACACTAAAAAGGGCTTAGCAAACGATGCTTGCTACGCTACAGACGCAGTTCTTATTCCAGAATTATTAAAGAGCCTTCCAGATTACGTTTTCGCAACCAGCTCTATTGACGCTCTTACTCATTCGATTGAGTCTGCGCTCTCCCCTATTGCAACCGAGCTTACAAAAATGTTTAGTTACAAGGCTTGCGGGCTTATTTTGCAAAGCTATATGCGAGTTGTTAAAGAAGGCAGCAGCGCAAAAAGCCAAGTTGTAAGCGACTTGGTTTCTGCAAGCCTTTACGCTGGCATTGCTTTTGGTAACGCTGGATGCGGTTGCGTGCACGCTATGGCTTATCCGCTTGGCGGCACTTTCCACGTTGCTCATGGCGAAACAAATGCTGCTCTTCTTACAAGCGTTTTGCGCTACTATGCTAAGCATGATGCAGAAAACAGTACTAGCGCCGAAAACACTGAGCTTTCTAAGCTTTTTGACTTTATGGCAAATATTCTTGAATGCCAAAAGGCAGATGTATTAGATAAGCTTGACGAAGTTCTTAACACAATTTTGACTAAGCACAAGCTTCACGAGTATGGCATGAGCGAAGATATGATTCAAAGCTGGGCTGCAAGCGTTGTTAAAGAGCAGCAACGACTTTTGAAGAATTCGTACATGCATATGAGCGAAGATGCTATTGCCGAAGTTTACGCATCTACTTTCTAAAATATAGTTAACAGTGAGATTTTCAATTATTAACGAAAATTTCTCATCTTCTCAAAGGTAGACCCTACAAATCTTGTAGGGTCTATTTTTATTCTCACAGCTTGCTTACTTCGTTAGATTTCCATCCGTTAGATTTCCGTCCATTCGTTAGAATGCTGTTCGTTAGATTGCCGCAGGAGTCTCATACGAATTATCGAAGAACATGCGCTCCAGCTTTACTGAACGCGCAAAATATTCTCGAGCAATATCAGCATCCTTAGGACCAATACGATCCAACTCATCACGCAAGAACCCTACAAACTTGTGGAATCCTTCATAATCATGCAGGTCGATCCACTGGTAATGAACCTTGCGTTCAGGACGCTTACCTTCAGCGTTTGATGCCCACGTAAGATATATCCATTCCGTAACGTTTAACACGGCTAGCACGGCAGCATAATGTCCACTGTGAGCCGCGTCTAAAAACATCTTTTTAAATTCGCGAGTTGCTTCAGTGTCTGGAATTTTATTGCGGAAAGATTCAGGAGTATTAAATTCGTTAAACGCATCCACAAAATACGTATTCTCATCTCCCGCTACCTCACCAATATATTTCGAAAACACGAGACGAGAATCAAGTGTGTCTGCTGTCGTAACTGCAGCACCAAGCAAAGCCAAGAAACTATCTAAAAATCGGTAGTCTTGAATTAAATATCCAGCTAATACAGCATCAGGAATAGTGCCCTCAACTAACTCGTTAACAAAACGATGATGAATAGCAGCATCCCATGTTTCGATATTCTCATTTTTTAATTCGTCGGTAAATCGTGCAGTCATTGACACGTCCTTTCCCTCTGTAACTCATATAAGCACTTAGGTAGCTTAATATAATTGCGCATAGTTGCGTTAGCCATACCAGTTACGTCATATACGGTTCACATATAGTCGTATAGTTATGCACAACCGAGCACTGCTCGTACACCTAGCTGAACAACTACGCTAGTATGAACAATATCATAAGTAGTCATACTTAACTTGGGTACAATTTGAGCAGCACTCGGTTGCAATTTTTATATTATGGCAACTTCAGTAACTTCAGCAATCACAGTAATTACTCCCTACTCATTGTCGTATTCTCACGGCTCAAGCGTTATTACTGGATGCAAATCAAACATTGTTACAGTACGCTTCATACGCGCAACAATGCTTGTTATTGCAATTGCAATCACACCGAAAAGTACAAGAATTCCAATGCTGGATGTTATTGCGCCACTGTTCCTTCCAGCCATTGCTTGACGAAGCCCAAGAATCGAGTACGTCATAGGCAAATATGGATGAACTGCTCTAAAGAACGATGGCGTCATTTGCACTGGGAAAGTTCCTGCAGAGCTAGTGATTTGCAGCATAAGCAGAACAATCGCAACTATTCTTCCTGGAATCTTAAACACTGCCATAATCATTTGCATTATAGCCATAAAGACTATTGATGCTATAATCCCCAGCGCGTAGAATGCACCAACATTATCGATTTGCAACTTCAACGCTCCTTGAACAACGCCCATAAGAATAATCGCTTGCACTACGCCCATAATCACAAACGGAGTCAAGCTAATAAGCGCGCTTTTAAGCGGATTCATGCCATTAAGTATTGCTCGCCTATCCATAACCCTTAAAACAAAGGTTGCCATAAGCGCGCCAACCCAAAGTCCTATAGAAATAAAGTAAGGCGCAAAGCCAGTTCCGTAGTTTTCAACATGCGAATACTCGTGCTCTTTAAGCGCAACTGGCGAACTCATCATCTTGCTTTTTTGCTTAATATTGTTGATTTTGCTAGAGTTTTGTGCGCTTTTAAGACCTTCATGCAACTTTTTAGCTCCATCAACAAGCTTTGGAGTATTTTCAGAAAGCTTTTGAACTCCAGAATTCAATTGACTTGATCCATCAACTATTTTTGCAGACCCAAGCGCAGCAGAATTAATACCATTATTGAGCTTTTCACTGCCGTTGCTTACAGCGCTAAGGCCTTCCGCCAGCTTATTTGCTCCAGCGGAAAGCTGCGACGAGCCACCTCGAACGCTTGATATTCCTTTAGAAACGGCGTCAACTCCAGCTTTTATCTTCAAGCTCCCAGAAGAAAGTGCTCCAGCACCTTGGCTCAATGCCGAAAGATTCGTCTCTAAGAGCTTAGAATTTTCGCTTAATCCTCCTGCAAGACCTTGCAATTTTTCTAACACAAGCTCTTTTGTTACAAGCGGATTTTGCGCTTCAACAAGCAATTGAGCAAGCTGATTTTTTGTAGCCTCGTTTCCAGCCTTAACATGCTGTTCAAGCTGCGCACTAGAATCCGAAAGCTTTTGCGCACCATTATATAGTTCGTCTGTAGCGTTATATAACGTTTGCGCTCCACTATTTAGCTGATTTGCACCATTTGCCAAATCGTTAGTTTTTTGAGCTAAGAATTGCGCTCCATCTTTGCTTTGCGCATTTGCATTTTTAAGCGATTGCGCTCCTTTTTGAAGCTCACTTAATCCGTTTTGTAGTTTTTGCAAAGATTGAGTAAGCTTGATCGATCCATCAGCAAGCTTATCTACTCCGCCATTAAGCGATTGCATTCCAGCGCTTAAATCTCCAGAACCACTCACTGCTGAATTAAGAGAATCAGAAGCAGAATTTACTTTTTCAAACATATGCTCCCAATATTCTTGAACAATCGCCTCACTAATTTCGCTTCGCATAGTGCGGAAAGCAGTTTTACCGATTTGTGAAGCCAGCATATTGCTTGCTTGATCATACTTTACGTGAAGCTTTGCTTTAGTTGGCGTATCGTATTGCGCGGAAGTAATGCACTTACTAAAAGACGATGGAATAGTTGCTACCATAAAATAATCGCCATTTTTAAGGCCTTTATTTGCTTTAGCACTATCTACAAAGTTCCACTGGAATCCTTCACTTCCATCTTTTTGATTCTTTAAACGATTCTTGATTTCATGGCCAATATTGCGCATTTTGCCGTTTATCATCGCACCGTTATCTTCTACAACAACAGCCACAGGCACAGTATCCAAAGTCTTATAAGGATTTGTAAACGCCCATAAATACAGCGACCCATATAAAAGTGGGATTAAGGCTACTGTTCCAATAACAAGCTTTCGAGCTTTACCTTTTATAGCATTATTTAATTCACGAAACGCAAGAACAATAGTATTAACGCGCATTCTTACCATCTCCATTTTTATTAAGCTCAGAATCTTCGCTGTAACTTGCGCGACTTAGCCTTAAAACTTGATCCGCTTGCTTTTCTAACTCGCTTTGCAAAACTCCCACGCAGCACGAGCAAAAGTGTTTGCTAACGTATGCGCGAATATCTGCGAGCAAGCATTCACTTTGCTCACTTGTAAGCTCAGTTTCTACATCGTCTACAAAAAGAATCCACGGCTTTTTTAGCAAAGCAAGTGCGATTCCCAATCTCATTCGCTCGCATGGTGTTAGATCACCAATAGCAGTTTCTCTAGGAGATAATACTTTCCAATATGCTAATAGGTTATACGCGTATTGATGCAGTGCTTCGCGATTTTTAACATTATTCTTGTATTGTTCACGGAAAAGCGGTGATGCGCTCGCGAGTTTTAGCTCGCTCATAAGCGCTTCTTCTATTGTTTGAGTGTTGTAGAATTCGTTGATTCCGCTAAATAATCCGAGTCCAACGTATTGACGTGATTCTTTTGTGTCTGCTGGAAGATTCAAGTTTGCGATTTTTAACATTCCATTCGTAAACTTCATGTAGCCCGACAATGCTAGTAGTAGAGCAGACTTTCCAGAGCCGTGTTCGCCCGATATTGCAACAATTTGATGAGGCTCAACTTTTAATGACACATCCCAAAATGGAGTTCTTGTAAATCTTTTTAATCCTAATTCTTTCGCTTCTATAAGCGTTTGTTCTTCTTGCATAATTTGTTTGCTGCAAAATACCGATGGTATACATTTCTAAATGGTATACATTTTTAATGTTGCTATCGAAATTGCTGTGCATTCCTCCTTTGTGTTTAACTAATATTTTTCAATTTTCAATTTTCAATTTTGTTTCAATTTTGTTTCAATTTTCAATTTTTAATTTTTATTGATTTTTTATTTTTGATTGTTGATTTTCGACTCAATCTTCACTTTGATGCTGTTTAAATTCGATTTTTGCAGCCACTTATATTGCATTATTGCAACAAAATTGCGTAAAACAAAGAACTAATTATTTTGTTAATTCCTTGCGAACACCTTCATGGTACTCTTCAAGGTGAACAAATACTAACTTATTTTTGAACATTTTGTTCATTTGTCTATATTTTAGCTATAAAAACACGCTATATATAACAAAATCTCACATTTTTGATTTAATCATGTTACTTCTAATATTATTTCTAGATATTATTTATGGCGAGCATTACGTATAAGTGTGTTTAAGTATTTATATGTGTTGTCATGTGTTGTCAAGTAGATAATTGTGACCAATCAGGGTAAGTATGATAATGTAGCTTTTAATGTTTTGTAGTAAGCGAATCGGCAAAACAGAAGCGAAAATGCTAGCTACAAAAATACCATTAGAGAAAAATAGCAGAAATATCAAAATATCAAAATAGATATAAAGGAAGTGAGAGGTAGCGAGAATGAGCAAAACTGACAATACGGCAAATCAGCAATCATCCAAACTACATCCCGACGTAAAAAATTACGTAAAACTATTTTTCAAAGAAAACAAGCTTGTAGCTTTTCTTTCGATGATAGTTTTTATTGCCTTGTCTGTGATTTCCACTGCTATTTCTTGGATTTTGCAAATTATTTTCGACTACATGGCAGGTAAAGGACCCCACTCTTTAACTACTATTTTGCTGCTTTGTGTTTCCCTTATGCTGGCAATCTCCCTGATTTTTGCGTTGAAGCGCAGCGCATACCCTCGCTTTCTTGAAAAAGCAATGAATCAGTATAAAGAGTCTGTTATCAAGAAGCTTTTGAAAAAGAGTTATAGTGATTTTTCGCTTGCAAATTCTGGCACGTATCTTTCTGTTCTTACTAATGATTGCGAGCGCATTCAAGAAAAGTATTTGAAGAAGATTTTTGACTTTGTTCAAGACGTTCTTATGCTTGTAAGCTCGCTAGCTCTTATGATTTACTACAGTCCGCTGCTCACTGTTATTGCTCTTATTGTTTCTGTGCTTCCAATGGCGTGCTCGATTCTTACAGCTAACGGAATTGCCACTCGCGAGGAGCAGGTTTCTAAGTCGAACGAGTCTTATACGGCCCTAACGAAGGATGTTTTGAACGGCGTTTCGGTTATTAAGAGTTTTAAGGCGGAGCAGGAGGTTATTGATCGCTACAAAAATCAGTCGATGGAGCTTGAGCATACAAAGAATCTTCGCGAAAAAACGATGACTACTGTTTCTGCTCTTGGCACGATTTCAAGTCTTGGGACTCAGCTTGGCGTAATGCTTGTTGGCGCTTGGATGGTTAACGCTCATATTGGTGTTATTACTGCTGGAATGGTTTTAGCTTTCACTAATTTGATGAATGGCGTACTTCAGCCTATTGCAAGTCTTCCACAAATGCTTGGCGAGATGAAGGGTGCTAAGAAGCTTATTAGTAAGATGGCTGATTATATGAGTAACGCTAAAGAAGATTCTGGCGAGATCATTGACGATTCTATTAAAAGCGTTGTTTTGCGCGATGTTTCGTACGCTTATGACGCGGATCATAAAGTCTTGAAAAACGTAAATCTAACTTTGCAAGCTGGAAAATCTTACGCAATAGTAGGGCCTTCTGGTGCTGGTAAGAGTAGTTTGATTAATCTGCTTATGGGCTACTACAAGGATTATAAGGGTAGCGTGCAGCTGAATAATCACGAACTTAGCAATGTGAGCAAGAGTTCGCTTTACGATAAGACGACTCTTATGCAGCAGTCTGTGTTTATGTTTGATGCTTCGATTTTAGACAATATTACGCTTTTTAAGCCGTTCCCAGATGCGGAAGTGGATCGCGTGATTCACCTGGCTGGCTTGGATGATTTGATTGCTGCTAAAGGCAAAGACTATCAGTGCGGCGAGAACGGTAGTCATCTTTCTGGCGGCGAAAAGCAGCGTATTGCTATTGCGCGAAGCTTGCTTAAAAAGTCCGAGATTCTGCTGGTTGACGAGGCAACTAGCGCATTGGATAACGAGACAAGCGCGAACGTAATGCAGTCTATTTTGGATTTGCAAGGAATTCTTCGACTCGTGGTAACTCACCGCTTAGATGCTAATTCTCTTAAGCAATATGATGAGATTCTTGTGATGAAAAGCGGCGAGCTTATTGAGTGCGGAAGCTTTGAGGAGCTTATGAATCAGAAGGCTTACTTCTACTCGCTTTACACTGTGTCTATGTGAGTCTGTTGAGCTGGTTTGGATTGGATTGGGCTTAGCTTACGCATTTGATAAGTTTATGCTGATATAACATATGAAATCAGCGTAAACGTGTCATTAAGTAGGTGGGCGGTAATCACAGAATCTTATTAACGTAAAGCGTGATAGTAATCTTGATAGTAAAATTTAATATAATTCATCCAATCGTGCTAATATAAGTTACAATATATGCACGAAAGGACGGTGACTATTATCACTACATTATTAAACGCTAATTGCAGCAATATGGTTACTTTGAAAGAAGCAAAATCTTGCGGACTGTCAAAATATAAGTTTTATAAATTTGTTAAAGATAATGAACTAGAACAGTTAAGCGGTGGAATATACGCGTCTAAAGACTCGTGGGTAGATGAGTTGCTTCTTATTCATAAGCGTTCACCATCCGCTGTTTTCTCTCACGACGAAGCTTTCTTTTGTCATGGATTGGTTGATATGGAGCCAATTACTCACACTATTACTGTTTATAGTGGTTTTAATGCTCACAGGCTTAAAGCATCGTGCAATGTGAAAGTTTATAGCGTAAAAAAAGAATTGCTTGAAGTTGGAAAGATTTTAGTCACGGATAATCTCGGTAATAAAGTACCAATGTATAATCTTGAAAGAACTGTCTGTGACGCGTTTAGAAGCAGAAATTTAATTGAGATTCAGGAATTTAATACAATCTTAAAATCTTATATTGCTAGACCAGACAAAGATCTTAATTTGTTGATGGAATATGCGAAACTTTTTAGAGTAAACAATGTTGTTCGCAAGTATTTTGAGGTGTTACTTTAAGTGGGTTTAACTTCCAATAACTTTAACTTACAATATGTCAACCCAGTTTTGTCTAGCATGAAGTATTCTATGCACCATAACCGTTTTGTTCTCTTCGCAAATTT
>NZ_JBWPXA010000011.1:0-3618 GCF_056746795.1 Gardnerella sialicivorans subsp. sialicivorans | reverse complement strand
TCCCCGCTAGAAAGAATAATGCGGCAGCGTGTTAGTCTCCCACACCCTATCGAGTGCAGTACCCTCACCGTGTCAGGCCTTAGCTTCCGGGTTCGGAATGGGACCGGGCGTCTCACCTGAGCCATGACCACCGCAAAACTAGATTATACACTCGCAAACAAGCGAGTGGCAAGCTGGCGGTTTGGGAACCGGACATGAACGCGAGCAACAAGAAGAACACTATTATCAAAATCAACAACTTAACCATAATCATGACCGCTTAACACTCCCTAATGTTAAGAGAATTAAACGATAAGCAATACAAGTAGTATCACAATCGCCCATTAGTACTGGTCAGCTCCACCCCTTACAGGGCTTCCACATCCAGCCTATCAACCACGTGTTCTACATGGGGGCTCACACACAAAGTGCAAGGAATGCTAATCTTGGAGCAGGCTTCCCGCTTAGATGCTTTCAGCGGTTATCCCTTCCAAACGTAGCTAACCGGCAGCGCCACTGGCGTGACGACCGGCATACCAGAGGTTCGTCCACCCAGGTCCTCTCGTACTATGGGCAGGTCTCCTCAACATTCCAACGAGCGCAGAGGATAGAGACCAAACTGTCTCACGACGTTCTGAACCCAGCTCGCGTGCCGCTTTAATCGGCGAACAGCCGAACCCTTGGGACCTGCTCCAGCCCCAGGATGCGACGAGCCGACATCGAGGTGCCAAACCATCCCGTCGATATGGACTCTTGGGAATGATCAGCCTGTTATCCCCGGGGTACCTTTTATCCGTTGAGCGATGCCACGTCCGTACGCCGGCACCGGATCACTATCTCCGACTTTCGTCCCTGCTCGACCCGTCAGTCTCACAGTCAAGCCCGCTTGTGCGATTACACTCAAAACCCGATTGCCAACCGGGCTGAGCGGACCATTGAGCGCCTCCGTTACTCTTTAGGAGGCAACCGCCCCAGTTAAACTACCCGCCAGGCACTGTCCCTAACACGGATAACGTGTCGAGGTTAGACGCCAGATATGGAAAGAGCGGTATTTCACTTGTTGACTCCACGCAAGCTAGCGCCCACGCTTCACAGCCTCCCGCCTATGCTACACGATCCACACCTAACGACAATACCAAGGTATAGTAAAGGTCCCGGGGTCTTTTCGTCCTTCTGCGCTTAACGAGCATCTTTACTCGTACTGCAATTTCGCCGGGCTCCTGGCCGAGACAGTGGGGAAGTCGTTACGCCATTCGTGCAGGTCGGAACTTACCCGACAAGGAATTTCGCTACCTTAGGATGGTTATAGTTACCACCGCCGTTTACCGGGGCTTAAATTCACCGCTTCGCCAAAGCTAACGGATCCTCTTAACCTTCCGGCACCGGGCAGGCGTCAGAGCGTATACAGCGGCTTACGCCTTCGCACGCTCCTGTGTTTTTGGTAAACAGTCGCTACCCCCTAGCTTGTGCCACCCCCAACAGCTCCGCATGTAAAAAACATCACCATCAGGGGTCTCCCTTATGCCGAAGGCACGGGAGTAATTTGCCGAGTTCCTTGGCCAGGATTCGCCCGATCGCTTCGGTATACTCTACCAGACCACCAGTGTCGGTTTAGGGTACGAGCGGAATCACACCTCACGTTGAAGCTTTTCTCGGCAAGCAGGATCACCGGAATCAGCCATACGGCCTACCCATCACGCCTCAGCTTAAACATCCCCCGGATTTACCTAGGAGACAGCCCACACGCTTAGCCACGGAAAACCACCTCCGCAGCCGGCTACCTACCCGCGTCACTCCCACGCTAACCTACTACCGATACGCTCCCAACACTAAACCAGAAGAAAACCCCGAAAGGCAATCAACCAGAATAACGAAGGTTAGTACTCTCAGATTCAGTTCGAACGGTGTAACACCGGTACGGGAATATCAACCCGTTCATCCATTCGACTACGCCTGTCGGCCTCGCCTTAGGACTCGACTCACCCGGGGACGACGAACGTGGCCCCGGAACCCTTAGTCATTCAGCGGACAGGATTCACACCTGTCTCTCGCTACTCATGTCTGCATTCTCACTCCCGTATAGTCCACGACAAGTTCACACTGCCGCTTCACCCCATACAGGACGCTCTCCTACCCCACGTGAAAAAATCACGCAGCCGCGTCTTCGGTGGCGTGCTTAAGCCCCGCTACATTGTCGGCGCGGAACCACTAGACCAGTGAGCTGTTACGCACTCTTTCAAGGATGGCTGCTTCTGAGCCAACCTCCTGGCTGTCTATGCGACTCCACATCCTTTCCCACTTAGCACGCGCTTCGGGACCTTAGACGACGATCAGGGCTGTTTCCCTTTTGACGACGGAGCTTATCCCCCGCCGACTCACTGCCATGATAAACCTAACAGGTATTCGGAGTTTGGCTGCTATTAGTACCCGGTATGGGCCCGCAAGCATCCAGTAGCTCTACCCCCTGTAAGCAATAACATGACGCTGCACCTAAATGCATTTCGGAGAGAACCAGCTATCACGGAATTTGATTGGCCTTTCACCCCTAACCCCAAGTCATCCCCCCAGTTTTCAACCTAGGTGGGTTCGGTCCTCCACACGGTCTTACCCGCGCTTCAACCTGCTCAGGGCTAGATCATCCCGCTTCGGGTCCAGGACATGCGACTAAAACGCCTTTTAAAACTCGCTTTCGCTACGGCTCCCCCACCCGGGTTAGCCTCGCCACATACCACTGACTCGCAGACTCATTTTTCGATAGGCACGCCGTCACCCCACAAGAAGGCTCCGACGGATTGTAAGCGCACGGTTTCAGGAACTATTTCACTCCCCTCCCGGGGTGCTTTTCACCTTTCCCTCACGGTACTAGTACACTATCGGTCAGACAGGAATACTTAGGCTTACCCAACGGTCTGGGCAGATTCACGCGGGATTCCACGAGGCCCGCGCTACTTGGGAATAAACATAAAGAGACATCGCACGACCTGCTACGGGGCCATCACCCTCTACGGCTGGGAATTCAATCCCATTCACATAACACGATGTTTTATCACTCTCCTCAACCCCGTCAGAGGCTGAACAGTCAATCCCACGACCCCGAATACGCAACACCTGACGATTATCACACGTACTCGGTTTAGCCTGATCCGCTTTCGCTCGCCACTACTCACGGAGTATCCTTTCCTGCAGGTACTGAGATGTTTCACTTCCCTGCGTACCCCCCACAAAACTGTGGTGACCACCCATAACAGTGGCCGGGTCTCCCCATTCGGAAATCCTCGGATCAAAGCCCACTCGGCAGCTCCCCGAGGCATATCGCAGCCCGTCACGTCCTTCATCGGTCCTGTCTACCAAGGCATCCACCATACGCCCTTACCAGTGATACACCAGTAAAAAGCCTATCGCTTAACTCTCTAGACAATAAATCATCACACTAAACGATCACAAAACGATCAAGCGACTCCACCAAAATGGAGCCGGTTGAAATTGATAAAAGTAAAAACAAGCAAAACCAAAAATAGTCTCACTATTCTTACTCGCGTCCACTATCCAGTTCTCAAACCACCAAACACCAAGAACACAAGCCAAAACCAAAAAGCCTCAACCTGCAATCCAAGGGCTAGGACCGCAACCCCAACAAAA